>NZ_CASGGV010000321.1:0-176964 GCF_949319125.1 Frankia sp. Hr75.2
CGCGTGGGCTCCTGGTGGGCCACGGGGGCGCGCCGCTGCCGGTGCGCCGCGGCATGAGCGCCGGGAGCTTTAGTGTCACTACAATAGTGACACTAATTGGACCGTCAACCGGCTTGCGTCGCTCCCGCTGTCCCCGCCACTCCCACTGCCCGGCGTCCGGTCCCGCCCCGGCGCGACAGCCCGAGGAGCCGCCATGAGCCTTCCGGTCGACCAGCACACGGACGGGAGCGATCCAGCCCGGCAGACGCGCCGCTACGACAGCCCGGTGCGCCGGGCGCAGACCGCGCAGACGCGGGAGCGCATAGTCGCCGCCGGGACGGCGCTGGTCCACTCGTTCCCGACCTGGGACTGGCGAGGCCTGACGTTCCGCGCGGTCGCCGAGCGCGCCGGCGTGAGCAAGCGGACCGTGCACCGCTACTTCACCACCGAGGGCGAGCTGCACGACGCCATCCTTCGCAACCTCGAGAAGGAGGCCGGGGTCGTCTACGAAGGCCTCGACCTGGACAACCTCGCCGACACCGCGGCCGGCGGGCTGGCGACCCTGGACCGCTTCGCCGCCTCGCCGGGCCTGAGCGGGGAAGCCGTCGAGCCCACCCGCGCCGCCGACCGCCGCCGGCGCGAGGCGCTCGCCCGCGCGGTCGCCCCGCCGACGGAGGAATGGACCGACACCCAGCGGCGGATGGCGGCCGCGATCCTGGACATCCTCTGGACCGGGCACGTCTACGAACGGCTGGTCACCGCCTGGAAGCTCGACCTGGACGCGGCGACGGGCGCGGTCACCTGGGCACTGGACCTGCTGGCGGACGGCATCCGCGAGGACCACCGGCCGCAGCCGCGACCGCCCGCGCGGTAACCCGGCTGGGTCAGGCGGGCCGCAGCCGGGTGGCCAGGCCGGCGACGGCCAGCCACACCTCGTCGGACTCGGCGGCGAGCCGTGCGTTGACCTGACCGAGGCGGTCGGCGAACAGCCGCCCGGCGGCGGTCGGCGCCACCGCCCCCGACCCGACCTCGTCCGTCACCGCCACCACCCGCCGGCGCGTGGCGCGCCAGGCCTCGACGAGCCGGTCGACCGCCGCGCCGAAGTCCGGATCGTCCAGCCGGGCCGCCACCCACAGCGAGACGCTGTCGACGAGCAGCGCCGGCCCGGGGGAGCGCAGCAGCGGCTCCAGCTCCTGGGTCTCCACGGTGTGCCACCGGGCCGGCCGGCGTTCCCGGTGGACGGCGACCCGCGCGGCCCACTCGGGATCGGACCCGTCCGGCGCCCACCCGGTGGCGACGTAGACGACCTCGGGCTCTGCCCGCAGCCAGTCCTCGGCCTGGGCGGACTTTCCCGACCGGGTGCCACCGGTGATCAGTACCCGGCGTGGCGCCGCCGTGCCGCCGTCCGGGAGGGCCCCGCCGGGTGGGATCTCCAGGACGCTGCCGTCCGGCGGGGCCTCGGCTCCGATGCGGGCGAGCCGTGCCGTCAGCTCGCCACCGGGCGGGTTGCGGTGGCTGAGGTGGACGGCGAGCACCCGGGTCGAGGGCACGACCGCGCCCAGGCCGCGCAGCTCGGCGACCAGCTCGGCGAAGTCCGGGAGGTCGAGATGCTCCCCGAACCCGGGCCGGTCGCCGTTGTTCTCCTCCAGCAGCACGACGTCGAACGCGCGGCCGGCCAGCGCGGCGAGCGTCGCGGGCGGCAGCGGCACGGCGGTGTCGCACCCGTACAGCAGGCGCGCCCCGTCCGGCGCGGTGACGTCGTAGAGCACCGCCGGCCCGATGCTGTCGTCACCGTGCCGGGCCGCCACCGGGCGGACCAGGTAACCCGGCCCGCCGGGCCTGTGGGGCTCGCCCGGCTCGGTGGGCTCGCCCGGCCCGCCGAGCTCGAGGTGATCGCCGGCGACGGCCGGGAGCAGGCGCAGCGGGGAGCCCTCGCCCGGCTCGGTGCCCTCCCAGCGACACAGGAAGGCCCGGCACACCTCCAGCGCGGCCGGCGGCGCGACGACGTCCAGCGGCTGGTCGGCGACGGTCGACCAGGACCGCCACATCAGCGCCTCCGGGCCGAGGTGGTCGGGATGGGCGTGCCCGACGAGGACGTGGCGCAGCCCCGCCAGGCTCACCCCGAACCGGGACGCCGCCCGCGGCACGTCCGGACCGAAGTCGATGAGCAGCCGGTCGTCGACGAGCACGGCCGTCTGGCCGCGGGGCTCGTGCGCCCGGGCCCATGCGCAGGAGGCGCACTCGCACCACGGGTTCGGCCATCCGTCGGCCGAGCCCGTACCCAGCAGCGTGAGCCGCACCGCGCCGGACCCCGGGCGATCAGGAGTGCGAGTGCGGGTGGCGCTTGCGCTCCCACAGCGTCATCAGCGTCAGGACCACGGCGAGCGCCGCGATCGCGCCGAAGGTGAGCAGGCAGGCGGCCCACCAGACCATTCCCCCGTCGTGGTGCTCGGTTGTCTCGGCGAGTACCGCCGCGGCGGTGTAGGCGGGTGTCACTGGTGCCTTCCTTTCTCCGGGCTGAACCGTGCTGCTCGTGTGTCACTCGCGGGTCTCGACGTTACCGACCTTCGGGTCGCCGGTGCCTTGCTCGTGGGCCGATCCACGGGCTGGCGCGGATCCGTCCCGTCCCGCGGTGGGTCGCGCCGCGGATGAGTTGCTCATCGCCAGCGGCGCGGGACGGCCTCGCGTCCGGTCCGGACGCGCTTTGATGGTGTGGTGGGCATTTCCCGGGGTCGGTGGTGGCCCCGGCTCGGTGGCCGAGGCCGCCGGACGTCGGGAAGGACGTGGACCGTGAGCTGGACCTGGCGGTATGAGGGAGAGGACGGCTCGGTCGTGGCGGTCGGCGGCGCGGACGGGTCGGAGTCGTTCACCAGCCAGGGGGACGCCGAGACGTGGATCGGCGAGACCTGGCGAGAGTTGCTGGATCTGGGCGTGACGCAGGTGAGTCTGCTGGAGGCGGGCCGGCGCGTCTACGGGCCGATGAGCCTGCGCCCGGTGACCTGAGGGCCGCCTCCCCGGCTGCCAGGCCGGCCCCTGCCCGCGGGTAGCAGAGCCCGCGGACCAAGTCCCACCGAACGGGCCCGAACGGGTTGACACCCCCTCGGCTAACAGTGTTAGCCTTACCTCGTTGGCTAACGTTGTTAGCCAACAATCGGAGCCCGAGAAGACAGGGGAGATCACAATGGCGAGCAGCGGCGCGAACCCGATCGGCGACACCCGGGACGACGACGCCCGGCACTACCGGCGGCCCAACTGGTTCACGAACACGTTCCTCAACCGCCCGGTCGCGCTGGTCACCCGGGCCGGGCTGAGCCTGTGGGGGAGCCGGGTGCTCGAGGTCCGCGGTCGCACGTCCGGCGAGACCCGGCGGTTGCCGGTGAACCTGCTCACGCTGGAGGGACGGCAGTACCTGGTCTCCGCGCGCGGGCACAGCCAGTGGGTCCGCAACGTGCGGGCCGCCGACGGCGAGCTGGCGCTCGTCGTGGGGCGCCGGCGGGTCCGCTACCGTGCGGCCGAGCTCGCCGGCGATGAGAAGATCCCGGTGCTGCGGGCGTACCTGAAGAAGTGGAAGGCGGAGGTCGGCGTGTTCTTCGACGGCGTGGGCCCGGAGTCGGCCGACGAGGAGCTGGGCCGGATCGCGCCGCGGCACCCGGTCTTCATCCTCGCCGCCGCCTGATGACGGACCTGCGGCTGCCGGCGGCGCCGCGGCCGGCGGACACGGGGCCACCTGCGGACACGGGACTGCCGGCGGACCCGCCGCGGCCGGCCGTGCCGGTTGAGCGGGTCGCGCTGCGCCCGACGCCGCCCACACGGTCGCCGCGGGTGACGGAGATCATCGGCGCGGCCCGGCGCCTGCTGGAGGACGAGGGCGTGGGGTCGCTCACGATGCGTCGGCTCGGCGAGGTGCTCGGCATCCGCGCGCCGTCGCTGTACAAGCATCTGCCGGGCAAGCACGCGGTCGAGGCGGCCCTGGTCGAGACCGCGCTGTGGGAGGCGGGGGACGCCCTGCACCGCGTGGTCGACGGGGCCGGCCCGGGCGACGTCGTCGGCCGGCTGCTGGCCGAGTACCGGCGGTACGCCCTGGCCCACCCCAACCTGTACCGGCTTACCGCGGTCGACCCGCTCGGGCGCGAGGGCCTGACGGCCGGCCTGGAGGACTGGTCGGGTGAGCCGTTCTACCGGGCCACCGGTGAGCCGTACGCGGCGCAGGCCCTGTGGGCCGCGGCGCACGGCGCGGTCGTGCTGGAGCTGGCGAACCGGTTCCTGCCCGGCTCGGACCTCGACCGGACGTGGGCGGCGCTGGCTGCGGCCTTCACCGCCCACTGAACCCCCGGGCGCCGCGCGGTGGCGGTCAGGCCTCCGGCTCGGTGGTCGCCACGCCGGCGAGCACCTTGTCGATGCGGGCGAGCAGCTCCGGCTCCAGGACGACGCCGGCCGCCCCGACGTTGTCCTTGACCTGCTCGGGCCGGGAGGCGCCGACGATCGCGGACGCCACGTTGTCGTTCTGCAGGACCCAGGCGATGGCGAGCTGCGCCATCGTCAGGCCGGCCTCCGTGGCGATCGGGCGCAGGTGCTGCACGGCCGTCAGGACCTCGTCGGACATGAAACGGGCGATGAAGCCCGCGCCGGTCGCGCCGGTCGCCCGGCTGCCGGTGGGCGGCGGCTGCCCGGGCAGGTACTTGCCGGTCAGCACGCCCTGGGCGATCGGCGACCAGACGATCTGGGAGATGCCCAGCGTGCGGGAGGTCGGCACCACCTCGGCCTCGATGGTGCGCCACAGCATCGAGTACTGCGGCTGGTTGGAGATGATCCTGTCCAGGCCGAGCTCGGCGGCGATCCGCGCGGCGTCGGCGATCTGCGCCGCCGTCCACTCCGAGACGCCGACGTAGAGGACCTTGCCGGCGCGCACCAGGTCGTCGAAGGCGCGCAGCGTCTCCTCTAGCGGGACCGTCGGGTCGTAGCGGTGGGCCTGGTAGAGGTCGATGTGGTCGGTGCCGAGCCGGCGCAGCGAGTTGTGCGCGGACTCGATGATGTGCTTGCGCCCCAGGCCCTTGTCGTTCTCGCCGGGGCCGGTCGGCCAGAAGACCTTGGTGAACAGCTCGTAGGACTCCCGGCGGACCCCGGCCAGGGCCTCGCCGAGAACCGACTCGGCGCGGGTCTGGGCGTACACGTCGGCCGTGTCGAACGTGGTGATTCCCTCGTCGAGCGCAGCGTGCACGCAGGCCTTCGCCGTGTCGGCCTCGATCTGGTCACCGTGGGTGATCCAGTTGCCGTAGGAGATCTCGCTGACGGACAGTCCACTCCGCCCGAGGCGTCGATGCTTCACACCGGAACACTACGCACCAGCTCCCGGGCCCGGCCAACGTCCGGCCGTGCCTCGTAGTGCCCACCGCCGAGCCGCGAGCCGCCGGTCGCGAGCGACAGCTGTCGGCCGTCAGCTGTCGCCGCGGGACACCCGGGGGCGGGGCATCCGCCAGCGGCGCGGCAGCAGGGCCCGCTGCGCGGCGTAGGCACGCACGCGGACGCTGGAGTCCGGGTACTTCTCGGCCACCCGCCGGCTCACCTGCCGCGACAGCACGATCGAGTCGGCGACCACGGCAACGATCCCGAGCAGCATGACGTAGGTGGCGACGAGCCGGACGTAGGAGTTCGGCACCAGCCCGCCGACGAAGTACACCACCGCCGCGGCCAGGAAGAACGGGCCGATGTTGATCCGGGTGTCGACGAAGTCCCGGGCCAGGACGCGTTCCGGCGCCCGCTCGCGGGGCGGCAGGCGGCTGACGTCGCCGGCCATCATCGCGGCGCGGTACTGCTGGCTCTGCGCCCGCCGGTCCTCCCGCTCGATCTTGCGGGCGTCCTTGCGGTTCGCCGGGGTGCGCACCGCGCCGCCGCGGGTCCGCGCGGCGCGTGCCTCGGACCGCTTCGGGGTCGGCCGGCCCTTGCCGGCGGTGACCCGGGCGCTCGCGCCGGCGTCACCGTCGGCCTGGTCGACCGCGCCGGCGGACGGCTCCTCGTTCTCCGGGCCGGGCGCGGGCTCGGGGCTCCGCTTCTTCAGCAGCGCCATCAGGGCAGGGTCAACATCTGGTCTAGGGCCTTCCGGGAATAGGTCGCGACCTCGGGGTCGACGGTGATGCGGTTGACGGTCTCACCGCGCGCGAGCGCCTCGAGCGCCCACACCAGGTGCGGCATGTCGATGCGGTTCATCGTGGAGCAGAAGCACACCGTACGGTCGAGAAAGACGATCGTCTTGTCAGGATGGCGGTTCGCCAGCCGTTGTACCAGGTTCAGCTCGGTTCCCACGGCGAATGACGACCCGGGCGGGGCCTCGTCCACGACCTTGATGATGTACTCGGTGGAACCGACCAGGTCAGCGGCGCTCACGACCTCGCGCCGGCATTCCGGGTGCACCAGGACCTGTACCCCCGGCACCCGCTCGCGCACCTCGTCCACGCATTCCCGGGTGAACCGCCCGTGCACCGAGCAGTGCCCGCGCCACAGGATCATGCGTGCGTCGCGCAGCTGCGCGCGGCTCAGACCGCCGCCGGGCCGCCGCGGGTCGTAGACCACGCAGTCGGCCTCGGACATGCCCAGCTTGTCGATCGCGGTGTTGCGGCCCAGGTGCTGGTCCGGCAGGAAGATCACCCGCTGGCCGCCCCGCTCGCCGAAGGCCCAGTCCAGAGCCCGCTCGGCGTTCGACGAGGTGCAGATCGTGCCGCCGTGGCGGCCGGTGAACGCCTTGATCGCCGCCGAGGAGTTCATGTAGCTGACCGGCACCGTGCCGGTGGCGACGCCGGCGTCGAGGAGGTCGTCCCAGGCCTGCTCGACCTGCTCGGCGGTGGCCATGTCGGCCATCGAGCAGCCGGCGGCCAGGTCGGGGAGGATCACCCGCTGGTGGTCGGCGGTGAGGATGTCGGCGCTCTCGGCCATGAAGTGCACGCCGCAGAACACGATCGCGCTCGCCGCCGGCCGGGCGGCGGCCTGCTGGGCGAGCTTGAAGGAGTCCCCGGTCACATCCGCGAAGGCGATGACGTCGTCACGCTGGTAGTGGTGGCCCAGGATGAAGACGTCGTCGCCGAGCGCGGCCTTGGCGGCGGCGGCCCGCCTGGCGAGGTCGGGATCAGCGGCCGGGGGGAGATCGCCGGGGCACTCCACGCCCCGTTCGCTCCCCGGGTCGGCGTCGCGCCCGAGCAGGAGCATGGCGAGCGGTGAGGCGGTGACGCCCAGGCGTTCCAGGGCCGGGTTGGTGGTCATGTCCGCTCCTTCGGGCGACCGACCGGGGGCCCGGTCGCCTCGCTCGCTGTTCGTGGCCTCGCTGTGGGCCGCCTGCTAATGGTCGTTCAGACTCTAACTCCGGAACGCCTGGTCTGCGCGAACTTGGTCCGGTCGGGCCCCGGGGGCCTGGTCCGGTCGGGCCCCGGATGGCGGACGGATGTCACTTGCGCGTCGTGGCCGACCCGCGAGTCGCTGGCTACGATGGGAAGCGGATCCTGCCTCGCGGTGTTGAGCAGGAACGGCGGCACAGCAGGTGCCGCCCGTGGGGAGCCGTCGCCCGTTGGCGTCTCCTCGCGTAAGCCGCCTTGGGTACCAGCAAGCCTGGTGAACCAGGCACGTCCACAAGGGCAGGGAGCAGCCCCTATGACCGTGCAGGACACAACCGAGACCGAGACCAGGCCGAGCAGCGTCGTTCTCACCGACACGGCCGCCGGCAAGGTGAAGACCCTGCTCGAGCAGGAGGGGAGGGATGACCTCCAGCTCCGGATCGCCGTGCAGCCCGGCGGCTGCTCTGGCATGCGCTACCAGCTCTTCTTTGACGAGCGCCAGCTCGACGGCGACACGGTGCTCGACTTCTCGGGGGTCAAGGTGGCCGTCGACCGGATGAGCTACCCCTACCTCGGCGGCGCGACGATCGACTTCGTCGACACGATCGAGAAGCAGGGCTTCACGATCGACAACCCGAACGCGCAGGGCTCCTGCGCGTGTGGCGACTCCTTCCACTGATCGGGCGCGGGCGGGCGCGGGCCGTCCCGGTGGGCCGCGTCTCGTCTCCGGTCGGCGGGGGAGGTAGCTGATCCCTCGATACGGAACCCGGTGTGGTGCTTCTTGCCACACCGGGTTCCGCCATTTCCGCCCCTGTTCCGAACGCCCGCCCCTGTTCCGAAACGGTCGAAGGTCGGACGCAGGGTCACTGTGGGGCGACGTCCCTCCGGGGTGCGCGGGGGCTGCCGGTAGGCTGCTCCATCGTGCGTATTGCCGTGACTGGTTCCATCGCCACCGACCACCTCATGCGCTTTCCCGGGCGGTTCGCCGAGCAGCTGCTCGCCGACCAGCTCGAGCGGGTCTCGCTGTCGTTCCTCGTGGACGAGCTCATGATCCGCCGCGGTGGGGTCGCCGCGAACATCTCCTTCGGTCTGGGGCGCCTCGGCCTGCACCCGATCCTGGTGGGAGCGGTCGGGGAGGACTTCGCCGACTACCGCTCCTGGCTCGACCGGCATGGTGTCGACACCGCGTCGGTCTGGGTGAGTGAGATCGCTCACACCGCCCGCTTCGTGTGCACCACGGACAACGACCTCTGCCAGATCGCGTCCTTCTACCCGGGCGCGATGAGCGAGGCGGCCAGCATCGAGCTGCGCCCGGTCGCGGAGCGCCTGGGCGGGCTCGACCTGGTGGTGATCAGCCCCAACGACCCGCAGGCGATGGTCCGGCACACCGAGGAGTGCCGCGAGCGCGGATACTCCTTCGCGGCCGACCCGTCCCAGCAGCTCGCCCGGATGGAGGGCGACGACATCCGTTCGCTGATCGACGGCGCGGCCTACCTGTTCTGCAACGAGTACGAGAAGGCTCTGCTCGCGTCGAAGACCGGGTGGAACGACGAGGAGATCCTCGGCCGCGTCGGCGTGCGCGTCACCACCCTGGGCAAGGACGGCGTCGTCATCGAGGCGCCCGGCGCCGCGGCGGTCAAGGTGCCGGTGGTCCCGGCGCGCTGCACCCCCGACCCCACCGGGGTGGGGGACGCCTTCCGGGCCGGGTTCCTCGCCGGGCTGTCCTGGGAGCTGTCGCACGAGCGGTCCGCGCAGGTGGGATGCCTGCTGGCGACCCTGGTGCTCGAGACGGTCGGCACCCAGGAGTACAGCGCCGATCAGGACGACATCGTGAAGCGCCTCACCGAGGCCTACGGCCCGGAGGCGGCCGCGGAGGTCGCCGCGCGCCTGCAGGCGTTCTGACCCAGGTGTCTCAACCCAGGCGGCGGACGAGGTAGGAGCCCGGCCCAGCGCCGGGTGCGGCGGTGAGCAGGTCGTGGCCCCGCATCCGGCACCAGGCGGCCACGTCGGCCGCGGCGGCCGGGTCGTCGGCGAGCAGCTCGATGATCTCGCCCACATCGACGTCGCCGATCCGCCGCGCGAGCTCGATGATCGGGATGGGGCAGCGCCGTCCGCGCGCGTCCACGACCGCCGCCGGCGAGCCGTCGTTCACAGGCCTGCCGCCCCGGCGCGCTCGCGGACGGCGCGCACGGCGGGCGGCAGCGCGTCGAGCAGCGCCTCCAGGTCGGCGTCGGTGGAGTCCCGCCCGAACGACACGCGGAGGTTGCCGTGGGTCAGCGCGCCCATCGCCACCAGGACGTGGCTGGGCGTCAGGGTGTCCGAGGTGCAGCTCGACCCGGAGCTGACGGCGATGCCGGCACGGTCGAGCTCGTCCAGGAGTGCCTCGCCCGCGACGTAAAGGCATGAGAAGGCCACGATGTGCGGCACTCCCACCGCCGGGTCGGCGCCGCCGGGGCCGAGCAGCTCGACGTCCTCGACGAGCTCCGGCAGGCGCCGGCGGAGGCGCTCGGTGTAGCCGGCGAGCCGGGGCGCCTCCGCGTCGATCTCGGTGGCGCGCACGGCGAGCGCGGCAGCCGTGGCGACGACGGCGGGAACGTTCGGGAAGCCGGGAACCCGCCCGTGCTCCCGCTCGTCCGCCGGCAGCGGGTTGGCCCACCTGGTGCCCGTGCGGACGGCGAGGATGCCCACCCCGGGCGGCCCGCCGAACTTGTGCGCGCTCGCGGTGAGCAGGTCCGCGCCCAGCGCGGCGAGGTCGACGGGAACCCGCCCGACCGTCGTCGCCGCGTCGGTGAGCAGCGGCACCCCGCGCCGGCGCAGCGCCCGCGCGACCGCCGCGACCGGCTGGACGGTGCCCACCTCGTGGTTGGCGTGCTGCAGGGCGGCCACGGCCGTTCCCGGGTGGGCGTCGAGCGCGGCCTCGAACGCGGCCGGGTCGGCGCGGCCGAGGCCGTCCACACCGATCGTGACGACCTCGCCGCCGGCACGTTCGTGGCGCTGCGCGGCGTGCAGGACGCTGGAGTGTTCCACGGCACTGACCACAACCACCCGCCCGGCGCGGCGGCGGGCGGCGGCGGTGCCGAGCAGCGCCTGGTGCGCCGCGGCCGTCCCGCTCGCGGTGAAGCTGATCTCGCTGGTCCGGGCGCCGAGGACGCCGGCGACGGTCTCCCGGGCGGCGTCGAGGAGCATCCGCGCGCGGCGGCCCTCGCGGTAGAGCCGTGCGGGGTCGGCCCAGCCGTCGTCGAGCGCGGCGAGCAGGGCCTCCCGGGCGACCGGATGCAGCGGCGTGGTCGACGCGTGGTCGAGATAGGCCGGCACGAGAGTGACGCTACGCCCGTCCCGGAGCAGCTGGCCGGACGTTGCGGGGCCGCGTGGGGGCATTCGCGCAGCCAGGCGGGGCGGCGGGGAAAGGGCTTGCGGGGTGCCGCGAACAATGCGGGTGGCGGATACGCCCGCCGGGAGCTGGAACGCGCCCACGGCGCGCCCGCCGATCTGCCCGGATCAAGGGCTCTCCGGCCCGTCCAGGATGCCCCGCGGGTCGTGTCTCACAGCTCCGGACGGGGCCTGCGGCGAGAAGCTCGTCCGCTGCTGGGATACGCTGCTGCCGCACCATCTACAGCGTGTCGAAGACAGTCGGAAGACGAAGCAGCGAGGCCGGTTGGACCGGCCGGCCCGCGAAGCGTTTACGCGGTCACGAGGCGGTGGCGGGGCTCAGATCTCCTCCGCCGGCCGCGCGGCCGCTAGTCGTGGGAGGCAGGACCTGGTGAGGAGATCCTTCGGTCGGACCCGGCCGTCGCTCGCGGATGTCGAGGACACGCCGATGGCCCCGGCTGACACCGCGGACGCGGACGCGTCGCCGAGCCGTCGGGTTGGGCACCGACGGCCGCGCCGGCGCCGCGTCAATGCGCGCCTGGGCGCCACGCTGGTGGCCGTCGGCCTGCTGGCGACCGCCTGCGACGTCCCCAATTTCGGATTCCCGGACGGTGTGACCAACCACACCCCGCGGATCCTGAACATGTGGCAGGGCTCGGTGATCGCCGCCCTGGCCGTCGGTGTGTTCGTGTGGGCCCTGATCTTCTACGCGGTCGTCGTGTTCCGGAAGCGCAGTGACGTTCTGCCGCGCCAGGTCCGGTACAACCTTCCCGTCGAGATCCTTTACACCGTCGTGCCAGTCGTGATCGTGGCGGGCCTGTTCTACTACACCGCTCGCGACGAGTCCGAGATCACCAAGCTCTCGGACAAGCCCGACGTGACGGTGAACGTCATCGGTTTCCGGTGGAACTGGCAGTTCCAGTACCTGGACACCGGCAAGACCCCCGGCAGCAACCAGGTCGAGGTCACCGGTCGTCCCGGCGAGGCGCCGGTGCTCGTCCTGCCCGAGGGCCGGTCCGTCCGGTTCGTGCTGACGTCACCGGACGTGATCCACTCGTTCTGGGTGCCCGAGTTCCTGTTCAAGCGGGACGTCGTCCCCGGGCGGGTCAACCAGTTCGAGCTCACCGCCACGAAGACCGGGACGTTCGTCGGGCGATGCGCCGAGCTGTGCGGCACCGACCACGACCGGATGACGTTCTACGTCAAGGTCGTGCCGGGTGCCGAGTACGACCGCTTCATCGAGGAACGGGAGAGCGCCGCGATCAGCGCGTCGCCGTCCTCCGGCGTCACCACCGGGAGTGTCCAGTGACCCTTCTGCACGAGTCGCCCGCCGGGCCGGCCGGGCACGCCCATGAGCCGGTGAACCACGAGAAGCCGGCGATCGCGAACCTGCTCGGGTACCTGAGGACGACGTCCCACAAGGACATCGCGATCATGTACTTCCTGACGTCGTTCGCGTTCTTCGTCATCGCCGGCATCCTCGCGGTCTTCATCCGTGGCGAGCTGGCCCGCCCGGGGCTGCAGTACTTCTCCAACGACCAGTACAACCAGTTCTTCACCATGCACGGCACGCTGATGCTGCTGATGTTCGCGACGCCGCTGGCGTTCGCGTTCGCCAACTACCTCGTGCCGCTGCAGATCGGCTCGCCGGACGTCGCGTTCCCGCGGCTGAACGCGCTGTCGTACTGGCTGTTCCTGTTCGGCAGCCTCACCGTGTTCGCCGGGTTCCTGAGCCCGGGCGGTGCGGCCTCGTTCGGCTGGTTCGCCTACGCGCCGCTGAGCAACCAGCTGTACTCGCCCGGGGTCGGCTCCGACCTGTGGGTGCTCGGCCTGACGGTGCAGGGGCTCGGCACGATCCTCGGTGCCGTCAACTTCATCACCACGATCCTGTGCCTGCGCGCCCCCGGCATGACGATGTTCCGGATGCCGATCTTCTGCTGGAACCTGCTGGTCACCTCGATCCTGGTGCTGGTGGCGTTCCCGGTGCTGGCGGCCGCGCTGCTGGCGCTCGCGGCGGACCGAAGGTTCGGGGCCCACATCTTCGACGCCGAGAACGGCGGCGCGATGCTGTGGCAGCACCTGTTCTGGTTCTTCGGGCATCCCGAGGTCTACATCATCGCCCTGCCGTTCTTCGGGATCGTCACCGAGATCATCCCGGTGTTCTCCCGCAAGCCGCTGTTCGGCTACAAGGGCCTGGTGTTCGCCACCATCAGCATCGGTGCCCTCTCCGTCGCGGTGTGGGCGCACCACATGTTCGTCACCGGCGCGGTGCTGCTGCCCTTCTTCGCCTTCCTGTCGTTCCTGATCGCGGTGCCCACCGGGATCAAGTTCTTCAACTGGATCGGCACGATGTGGCGCGGGCAGATCAGCTTCGAGGCGCCGATGCTGTTCGCGGTCGGCTTCCTGGTGACGTTCCTGTTCGGTGGTCTCACCGGCGTGCTGCTGGCCAGCCCGCCGATCGACTTCCACGTCAGTGACAGCTACTTCGTGGTCGGACACTTCCACTACGTCGTCGCCGGCCTGATGTTCGCGGCCTTCGCGGGTGTCTACTTCTGGTTCCCGAAGGTCACCGGCCGGATGCTGAACGAGAAGCTGGCCAAGCTGCACTTCTGGACGCTGTTCCTGGGTTTCAACGCCACCTTCCTGGTGTTCCACTGGCTGGGCACCCAGGGCATGCCCCGGCGGTTCGCCGACTACGGCCCGAACGACGGCTTCACCAACCTGAACACCCTCGCGACGGCGGGCTCGTTCCTGATGGGCCTGTCCACGCTGCCGCTGCTGTACAACCTGTGGTACTCGTACCGCAAGGGCCCGATCGCCGCGGTCGACGACCCGTGGGGCTACTCCAACTCGCTGGAGTGGGCGACGTCCTGCCCGCCGCCCCGGCACAACTTCCGGTCGCTGCCGCGCATCCGCTCCGAGCGACCCGCGTTCGACCTGCACTACCCGGCGGTCGTCGGTAGGGCGGATTACCACGCCACACCGGAACTCGGTCAGGGAGCCGCGCGATGAAGGTAGAAGGCTTCATCTTCAACTTCTTCGGCTTCTTCGCCGGAGCGATGGCCCTGGTCTACTGGTTCTGGGCGAAGGACCCGACCGGGACGGCGGCGCTCACCCTGTGCGCGGGCATGGGCTTCCTCGTCGGCGGCTACCTGGTCTTCACCGGCCGGCGGATCGGCATGCGCCCGCAGGACCTGCCGGACGCGGAGGTCGCCGACGGTGTCGGGGAGCTCGGGCACTTCACCCCGGGCAGCTACTACCCGTTCTTTCTCGCGGCGAGTGCCGCGGTGGCCGCGATGGGGCTGGCCTTCGGTATCTGGATGACCATCCTCGGCGCGGTCCTGACGTTCACCTTCGCCGTGTGCCTGGTGATGGAGAACTTCTGGAACCCGCCGATTCCCGAGGACTGATCGGTACCACCGGTCCGCGCCGCCAACCGGCGGCGCGGACGCGTCAGGGGCCGCGGTTCCAGGTGATGACCTGGAACCGCGGCCCCTGAGTCGTTTTCGGGCGGGTGGGGACGGCCCTGACGGGGCCCTGCTAGACGGAGCCGCTCAAGCCCCGGGCCGTCGCCGCGAGCTGGCTGGCCTCGGCCCAGCGGCTCAGCGCAGCCGCGGCGGCACCGGAGTCGACGGCCTCGGTGGCGCGCCCGAGCTGGGCCGCGATCTGCTCGGCCACCGGGGCGTCGGTGGGGCCGTCCACCGCGACCAGGGTCGCGGCCGCGGCGAGCAGCACCGCGTCGCGGACCGGCCCGGTCTCCCCGCGCAGCACGGCCCGGGCCACGGAAGCGTTGTAGGCGGCGTCCGCGCCCCGCAGCGCGGTCGTGTCCGGCCGGGCGAGGCCGAGGTCGCGAGGGTCGAAGTGCTCCGAACGAACCCGGGAGCGGCGCACCGCCGCGGCCTCCGACGCGCTCCCGGCCACGGAGCCGGCCGTGGAACCCGGCGTGCGGCTGGACGTGGGGTCGGGCGCCTGGACGACCCACACGGTCGACGTGGTGGCCGTGGTGAGTTCGTCCAGTCCGTCGTCGCCGCGGAAGACGAGGCCCCGGGTTCCCCGCTCGGCGAGCACGTCGGCGACGACCGGGGCCAGCCGCGCGTCGGCCACGCCGATCGTCTGGGCGCCCGGCCGCGCCGGGTTCGCCAGCGGGCCGAGGATGTTGAACGCGGTCTGCACCCCCAGCTCCTTGCGGGTGGCGCCGACGTGCCGCATCGCCGGGTGGAAGACCGGGGCGAAGCAGAAGGCGATCCCCGCGGCGGCCAGGCACGCCTCCACTCCGGCCGGCGGCAGGTCGATGACAATGCCGAGCTCGGCCAGCACGTCGGCCGACCCGCTCGCCGACGACGCCGCGCGGTTGCCGTGCTTGACCACGGTGACCCCGGCGCCGGCCGCCACGATCGCGGCCATGGTCGACAGGTTCACGGTGTTCGAGCGGTCGCCGCCGGTTCCGCAGGTGTCGACCGCGGCGGCGCGCAGCTCCTCGCTGAGGGTGAGCGGCTCGGCGAAGCCGAGCATCGTGCGGACCAGCCCGCCGATCTCCTGGGCGGTCTCACCCTTGGCCCGCAGCGCCACCACGAAGCCGGCGATCTGGGACGGCGTCGCCAGCCCGCCCATGATCTGCTCCATGGCCCACGCCGTCCGGCCGGCGGTCAGCGCCTGCCCGGCGATCAGGTCGGTGATCAGATCCGGCCAGCTCTCGGCGGTGGCCCGGACCCTCCCGGCAGCGGTGACGCCCGGGGAGGGGGACTCGGCCGGGGAAGAGGCGGCCGTCGGGAGGGGGGAGGCCGCGGCCGTCGTCGCCCGCGGCTCCGAGGCGGTGCTCGTCATGTCGTGTCCGTCTGCAGTCGTTGTTCGCGTGGGTCCGGTGGCCGGGCACGACCGCGTCGTCGCGCCGGCCGGGTGGTTCGGTGCGGCCTGGTGGATCGGTGCTGCCGGGCGTCAGTGGTGCCGGACGTTGACCACCGGGCGCCGGACGGCGACTCCGCCGGCCCGTGCGCGCAGCAGCCCGACGACCGCGTCGGTGAGCTCGCCCGGGTCGATCGGGTGGCCGACCACCGCGTCCGCCTGCGACCAGGTGGCCAGCCAGCGGTCGTCGCGCCGGGCGACGAGCAGCAGCATGGGCGGGCAGTCGGCGACCTCGTTCTTGAGCTGCCGGGCCAGCCCCATCCCGCCGGAGGGGGTGGCCTCGGCGTCGAGGATGCAGAGGTCCGCCTCGCTGTGGTCGATGGCGTCGATCAGCGTCTCCGCGTCGGAGACCTCGACAAGCTCGAGCTCGTCGAGGTCGGGTGCGGGACGGCGCCCGAGCGCGGCCAGGACGCGCTCTCGGACGTCGGCCTTGCTCGCGTACACGAGGACGGTGCTCATGGCGTCCACGGGCCTCTCGATGGGCGACCGCCGTGGTCGGCGATCGGGAACGACTGCCGGTACCGGCACTGCGCGGGCACCGGTCCCCGCCGGGCGGCCCCGGGCGTCGCCGCGGAGGCCCGGCGCGTGGCGGCGGGTGTCGCACCGTCCCGGTATCCGTCCCGAAGGCTATCTGCTCGCCGCCCGCCAGGCGCGACGCCATCCGGCTTCACGGGACGCGACGGGCGGTGGGTACGGTCATGCCGTTCGGGGGCGGACGCCCGGGGGGTTTGCCATCGGGTGGTGATGCACGCGATACTGAGACTCGTTCTCAACGTTTGTCCGAGCGCCAGTCCCGACGTTCGCCCGTTGCCGCGGACACACCGACACACGGCACCGGGACGCGGGACGAACGCCCCGGGCGGCGCCGACCGATGACGGACGTGATCGATGCCGGAGCGGACCGAACTACGTCTCACCCCCCAGCGCACCCGTGTGCTGGAGGTGCTGAAGGCCGCCGAGGACCATCCGACGGCGGCGGAGGTCTACGAGCGTGTGCGACTCGCGGCCCCCGGGATCGGCAGCGCGACCGTCTACCGCGCCCTCGCGTTGCTTGTCGAGACCGGGCACGCCCTCGAGCTCAACCTCGGGGACGGCGCGGCCGCCAGGTACGACGCCAACACCAGCCGGCACGACCACGCCGTGTGTGAGCGGTGCGGCCGGGCCGCGGACATCGACCACCCCGTCCCGGACGGCATGGTGGCCGAGATCGCGCGCCGGTCCGGTTTCACGATCACCGGGTACGACCTGCAGTTCAGGGGCCTGTGCCCGGAGTGTCAGACCGCCGGCGAGGGCAATCGCCCGGGCCGACGGTAGGACCCGACACCCATCACGTAGGAGGAGTACCGCATGCCGAAGCTTGACGGCACCAAGACCCACGAGAACCTCAAGGAGGCGTTCGCCGGCGAGAGCCAGGCCAACCGTCGTTACCTGTACTTCGCCCGCCGTGCGGACATCGAGGGCCTGACCGACGCGGCCTCCCTGTTCCGCGACACCGCCGAGGGCGAGACCGGCCACGCGTTCGGGCACATGGACTTCCTCGCCGAGGTCGGCGACCCGGCGACGGGCGAGCCGGTCGGCAACACGTCGAAGAACCTCGCCAGCGCCGTGGCCGGCGAGACCTACGAGTTCACCGCGATGTACCCGGGCTTCGCGAAGACCGCCCGCGAGGAGGGCTTCGAGGAGATCGCCGACTGGTTCTCGACGCTGGCCCGCGCCGAGAAGACCCACGCCGGTCGCTTCAAGAAGGCCCTCGACGCGGTGGTCGCCGAGGAGACCGCTGACGCCTGAGCGGCGCGCGGAGCGGGCCCGGGGTCACCCCGGGCCCGCCACCCGGCCCTCTCGGGGCCCCCGGGCATCCGGCACCTCGGCAACACCCGAAAGACCGTTACACCCGGTACATCCGGTACTCCGGGGATACACCCAGTACGGCCGGACGGCCGTCGAGGTCGATGCGTCCTCGCGACGGGGAGGGAGCCAGCACGATGACGCTGCGCACGATGGCGTTCACCGCCGCCGACATCACCACCGACCACACGGCCTACTCCGCCCAGCGGGTCCAGGCCCGCTCGAGGATGCTCCCGATCCGCGCCGAGCGGCGCGTCCGGGTCGGTGACATCCTGCTCTTCGAGTTCGAGAACGCCGAGACGCTGCGCTACCAGGTGCAGGAGATGGTCTACACCGAGCGGCTCACCGCCCCCGGGGAGGTCGCCCACGAGGTCGAGGCCTACTCGCGGCTGCTGCCGTCCAGCCACGCCCTGACCGCCACGATGTTCATCGAGCTCAACCAGGTCGAGGCCGTGCGCGACGAGCTGGCCCGTCTCTCCGGCGTCCAGCACCGGGTGGCGCTGGAGATCGGCGGGGTCACCGTGCCCGCCGTCGAGATCCCGGGCGTGGACGAGGACCCCGATCAGCCCAGCGAGACGGTGTCGGTCCACATGCTCCGGTTCCCGCTCACCGACGGCACCAGGGACGCGTTCCGCGACCCGGAGGTCACCGTGGAGCTGGTGGTCGATCATCCCGCCTACAGCGACGCGACCCCCATCGTCGGCGCCGTCCGCCGGAGCCTGATCGCGGATCTCGCGCTGCCGAGCTGACGGCCGCGGCCGCCCATCTCGGGCCGGAGCCGGGTACACGCGGGCGGAGCCGGGTATGCGAGGCCACAGAAGGCACGACTCCCGGATCGACAGGAGCCCGCTGTGACCGACGACGCCAACGACGGGACGACCCGGGCGGGCAATGCCCTGCACCGGCTCGCGCTTGACCACGACGACTCGGCCGCCCTGGGTGCCCTGGCCACCTCCGACGTCCTCGTTCCGGACGTCAGCGACCCGGCCAGGGACAACGGCGATGCCCGTGTGGTGCGGCTGCCCGTCGCCGAGCAGCCCGACGGCCAGCAGTTCGTCCCCACCTTCACCTCGGAGCGGCGCCTCGTCGACGCGCTGCCGAGCGTCGGGCGCTACCGCCGGGTGCCACTGGCCGCGCTGCTGCGGACGTGGCCCGCCGGTGATCTCATGCTTGCCGTCGACCCCGGAACGGAGGAGGGGATCGCCCTCCCCGCGGAGGGTGTCCGGGCGCTCGCCGCCCTCGCGGACTGAGCCGTCCGGGCCACCCTCGGCGCGCCGCCCCGCCCTGGGTGAGGGACACAACAACGGGCGGGTTCCCGGGTTACCACCGGACGTGGCCGGCGTCTCGTCAGGTACCAGAACCTGCGTATTAGCAGGAGCTTCGACGCTGAGGAGCAAAATTTCCGGCCGCGCCGGGCCGCGATCCGGGCGTCGTCGACGCCGTGTAGTCCTACCGATTGTCGAACCTACGGTGGCGCGTGCGGCGTCACATGCCAGAATGACCGTCGTGGCCTCAGCCCCTGTCCTCGAGAAGGCTCCTCCAGCGCACCCGGCGGCCAACCGTCCCTCGATGGTCTCGGTCGGCACAGTGGTGTGGCTGTCGTCGGAGCTGATGTTCTTCGCGGCCCTGTTCGCGATGTACTACACGATCCGCTCGGTCAACAGCGGCAACTGGCCGCCGGTCACCGGCGACCCGGCCGGGTCCGAGATCGGGCCCGTGCACCTGCACGTCGCCTATGCGCTGTTCTTCACGGTGATCCTGGTCCTATCCAGTGTGACCTGCCAGCTCGGGGTCTTCGCCGCCGAGCGCGGCGACGTCATCGGCCTGCGCCGCTGGTACCTGATCTCGCTGCTGATGGGGATCGTCTTCGTCGGCGGCCAGGCCTGGGAGTACTTCAAGGAGAACGAGTTCACCCTGGCGTCGCACGGCTACGGGTCGGTGTACTACCTGACCACCGGCTTCCACGGGTTGCATGTGATCGGTGGGCTGGTCGCCTTCGTTCTGGTGCTGGCCAGGTCGACCTACGGGCGGTTCACGCCTGAGAAGGCGACGTCAGCGATCGTCGTGTCGTACTACTGGCACTTCGTCGACGTCGTCTGGATCGCCCTGTTCGCCACCATCTACCTCCTCCAGTGAGCGACATGACCACATCCAAGGCATCCGGAGCCGCGGCGTCCCCGACCTCGTCCGCGGGCGAGGCCGGCAGACCCCGGCTCATCTCGGTGAGGAACGCCGGGCGATCCCGGTCGACCTCCGCGCGCCGCCGACGGCGGTCGTCGTCCATCGTTCTTCTCCTCGGCCTGCTGGCGACGGGGGTGATGTGGACGGTGCTCGCTCCAGGCGGCAACGCGACGGAGACGCCGGACGCCAACGAGGCCGTGCGCCAGGGCCGCGCCCTGTTCCTGCAGGGTTGCGCGACCTGCCACGGGCTGAACGCCCAGGGCTCGACCGAGGGCCCGAGCCTGATCGGCGTCGGCGCGGCCGCGGTGGACTTCCAGATGTCCACCGGCCGCATGCCGCTCGCCGCGCCGGCGGCCCAGGCCGACCGCAAGCCCCCGTCGTACTCGGAGACCCAGATCGACCAGATCGCGGCCTACGTCCAGACCCTGGGCGGCGGTACGCAGGTGCCCGAGCTGACGGAGGCGGATCTCAACGACGCCGACCTCGCCGAGGGCGGTGAGCTCTTCCTCGCGAACTGCGCCCAGTGCCACCAGGCCGCCGGCGCCGGCGCCCCGCTCACCTACGGCAAGTTCGCGCCGTCGCTGAGCCAGGCCACGCCCGAACAGGTCGTCGAGGCGATGCGGACCGGCCCGGAGTCGATGCCGGTGTTCGGTCCCGGTCAGATCAACGATGACGAGGCCGTCGCGGTCGCCGCGTACGTCCGTCACCTCCAGGACACCCCGTCACCCGGTGGTTCCTCGATCGGTAAGTACGGGCCGGTCCCGGAGGGCCTGGTCGCGTGGGTGATAGGCATCGGCGCGCTGCTCGGCGTCTGCCTCTGGATCGGAGCGAGGCAGAAGCTGTGAGCGCCAACCAGGGCCTGACCGGGCCGGAGTCCGCGGACGGCGGCGAGCTGCCGCCGGACTCGCCGGAGCGGCGCATGCACTACGCCGGCTATCAGGGAGAGCCGGCCGACAAATCAGACCAGGACTCGATGAGCAGCATTTTCAAGAGGACCAAGCACCCGGTCGACACGGCCGGGCGCCCCAAGGACGCCACCGACCCCCGGGCCGGCGGCCCCGACGTCCCCGACGCGGGGCACGACGGGCCCGAGGTGCTCGGCACCCCCCCGCACCAGACCGACTCCTCCCGTATCCCGGAGACGACGGTCATGCGCTCGGGCGGGACGTCGACCCTGACCGCACAGGGCGCGGGCGGCGGCGCCGGTGGGGGAGTCACCCCCCGGGCCCCGCACTCCGCGGAGTACGACCGGCGGGCCTCCCGGCGCGCCGAGCGGCTCATCGCCTTCTGGTTCACCATCTCGGTCGTCGGCACGGTGGGCTTCATCGTCACCAACTTCGTCGGCGACAAGCACAAGCAGTACTACACCCCGGCGATGGGCAGCGCCCTCGGCCTGGCCGTCGGCGGCCTCGGCATCGGCATGATCCTCTGGGCCAAGCGCCTGATGCCGCACGAGCAGGCGGTGCAGGAGCGCCACGAGTTCACCTCCTCGCCGGAGGAGATCGCCGTCACCGAGGAGGAGGTCGCCCTCGGCTTCGCCGACACCGGCCTCGCCAAGTACCCGCTGCTGCGGCGCAGCCTCCTCGGCGCCGGAACGGTCCTCGGTGGCCTGCTCGTGGTCCCGCTGCTCAACCTGACCAACAGCAAGCCCGGCAAGAAGTTCGACCACACCCACTGGGTCAAGGGTGCTCGGCTGGTCAACCTGCAGGGCCGGTACGTCAAGCTCGGCGACATCGCGATCGGCGGCATCGAGACGGTGCTGCCGGCGGTGCCGGTCAAGGAGTCCGACGGCAGCATCTCCTACGAGCCCAAGCTGGACATCCACAGCAAGGCCGACAGCACCACGATCCTCATCCGTCTCGAGCCCGGCCTGAACAAGCCGCGCGAGGGCCGTGAGAACTGGGCTGTGGACGGCCACGTCGCCTACTCGAAGATCTGCACGCACGCCGGCTGCCCGGTCAGCCTGTACGAGCAGCAGACGCACCACCTGCTCTGCCCCTGCCACCAGTCGGTGTTCGACGTTCCCGACGGGTGCCGGGCGATCTTCGGGCCGGCCAGCCGCTCGCTGCCGCAGCTCGCCATCGCGGTGGATGACGAGGGCTACTTCATCGCCCGTGACGGGGACTACACCGAGCCCGTCGGCGCCGCGTTCTGGGAGCGCTCATGACCGCCGAACCCGCCTCCGTGACCACTCCGAAGTTCCAGAAGCGGCCGACGCCGGCGCGCAAGGCCAACCGGGCCATCGACGAACGGTTCGGGACGCAGGCGGCCATCCGCCGCAACCTGAACAAGGTCTTCCCGGACCACTGGTCGTTCATGATCGGTGAGATCGCGCTCTACAGCTTCGTCATCCTGCTGTTGACCGGGATCTACCTGACCCTGTTCTTCGACCCGTCGAACGTCGAGATCATCTACAACGGCTCGTACGTGCCGCTCAAGGGCGTCGAGATGAGCCGGGCCTACGCGTCGACGCTGGACATCAGCTTCGACACGCGGGCCGGCCTGGTGTTCCGGCAGATCCACCACTGGGCGGCGCTGATCTTCGCCGCCTCCATCGTGGTGCACCTGCTTCGGGTGTTCTTCACCGGCGCGTACCGCAAGCCCCGCGAGGTCAACTGGCTGATCGGCGTCGGCCTGCTGATGCTGGCCCTGGTCGAGGGCTTCGCCGGCTACTCGCTGCCGGACGACCTGCTCTCCGGCACCGGTCTGCGGATCGCGGCGTCGATCGCCCAGTCCATCCCGATCATCGGGACGTGGGCGTCGTTCCTGGTGTTCAACGGCGAGTTCCCGGGTGAGAACTTCATCCCGCGGCTCTACGTCGTGCACATCCTGCTCGTGCCGGGCGTGCTGCTCGCGCTGATCGGCGCCCACCTGGGCATCCTGTGGCACCAGAAGCACACCGACTTCCCCGGCCCGGGCAAGACCGAGCACAACGTGGTCGGCCACCGGGTGTTCCCGGTGTTCGCGGTGAAGTCCGGCGGCTTCTTCATGCTGACCTTCGCGGTGCTCGCGCTGCTGGGCGGCCTCGCCCAGATCAACCCGATCTGGACGTTCGGCCCCTACGACCCGGCCAAGGTCAGCTCGGCGTCCCAGCCCGACTGGTACATCGGCTTCCTGGACGGCTCCACCCGGCTCATGCCGCCGTGGGAGTTCCGCGGGTGGGGTCACACGATCCCGCCGCTGCTGTGGCCGACGGCGGTCCTGCCGGGCGTCCTGTTCACGCTGCTGGCGGTCTACCCGTTCCTGGAGGCGAAGTTCACCGGGGACAAGGCGTCGCACAACCTGCTGCAGCGCCCGCGGGAGGCACCGACCCGCACGGCGCTCGGCGCGATGAGCATCAGCTTCTACCTGGTGCTGTGGATCTCCGGTGGCAACGACATCATCGCCCACACGTTCAGCATCTCGCTGAACGCGATGACCTGGGCGGGCCGGATCGGGCTGATCGTCGTGCCGCCGATCGCCTACGTGGTCACCAAGAAGCTCTGCATCCACCTCAACGAGCGGGACGCGGAGATCGCCGCGCACGGCATCGAGACGGGCATCATCCGCCAGCTGCCCAACGGCGAGTTCGTCGAGGACCACCGGCCCAAGCCGCCGGCGGTGCCCGACTACCCGGTCGTGCCGAACGACCGGTTCGCGCTCACGGCCGGTGACGGCCACGGCAACGGGACCGGCCAGCACGGCACGGGCCTGGCGCGCCGGGCCGGCAAGGCCGTCGGCGGGTTCTTCACCGAGGAGTCGGAGAAGCCGGCGGACGGCGAGGGCGCAGACTCGGCGGTGGGCGGCGGTCAGACCAAGCACTGAGGTAAGCCACCAGGCTCGACCCGGAGGCACACTCGAGAACAGGCACGCTGAAGCACCGAGGGGCCGTTCCCGTCATCGACGGGGGCGGCCCCTAGCGCTGCGACCCTAGCGTTTCCGCGGCTCGCGGCCGCTCCGGCCGCTGCTGGGCGCGCGCCCGCGTCGGGTGTCGGTGGGGGAGTCGAACCCGCGGTCGAACCCGCTGTCCAAACCGCCGTCGAAGCGGACGTCGAACCGCCGCGCCGCGCGGATCGCGCCGTGCGCCGGCCAGCTCCACTCGCCGTCCAGCCGGACCAGGCGCACGCCGGGCCCGGCCAGCCACCGCCCGATCCGCTCCGTCTCCTCGACCGAGGCGCACGGGGTGGGGCCGGGCAGCGGTCGGACGGTCTCCGCGCTGGCGACCACGGCGTCGACCCAGGGCCTCGGGTCGGTGCCGCGCGGCACCGACGCCGCGGAGACCAGCCGGCCACGGCGGACGACGGCGAGATCCCACCCGGCGTCGGCGGTCGGCGCGGCGGCGACCAACTCGTCGACGCAGGTCAGCGCCGTCAGCCGCTGCATGCGCGCGACGGCCCGCACGTAGGCCGCGAGCCGGTCACGGACCCCGGCGGCCTCCTCGTAGCGCTGGTCGGCGGACAGTCGCGCGATGCGCCGCTCCAGCACGTCCACGACGGGCCGCGGATCGGCGGTCATCGCGCCGCGCGCCGCGGCGACGTGTTGGCCGTACTCGGCGACCCCCTCCCGGCCGTCGCACGGCGCGCCGCAGCGCCCCAGCTCGGCCAGCGCGCACGCGGCCGTCGGACGGCGCGGCGAGAGCCGGGTCGAGCACTGGCGCAGCGGGATCGCCTCCAGCAGCGCCGTGGCCGCCGACTCGGCCGCCGCCGCGCTGCCGAACGGCCCCAGCGACGTCACACCGTCGCCGACGGAGCGGACCCGGGAGAGCCGGGGGAACGGCTCGTCGGTGAGCCGCAGGTAGACGGCCCGCTCGGGGAACCGGGAGCGGCGGTTGTACGGCGGTTTGTACTCGGCGATCAGCCGCAGCTCGCGCACCTCCGCCTCGAGCGCGTGCGCGCACTCGATCGCGTCGACCCGCTCGGCGATCGCGACCATCTCCGCCATCCGGGTGCGGGGCTCGCTGGCCGTGAAGTAGGTACGCACCCGGGAGCGGACCGACCGGGACGTGCCGACGTACAGCGGGCGCCCCGTGCCGTCGCGGAACACGTAGACCCCCGGGCCGGTGGGCAGGTCGTCGGCGAGGTGCCGCTTGCGCCGCTGGGCGGGGGAAACCCGCGCGCTGTACTCGTGCAGATCCTCGATCGTGGTGACACCCAGGTTGCCCAGCCGCTCGAACAGCCCGTGCAGGACGTCCACCGTCGCGCGGGCGTCGGCCAGCGCCCGGTGGTTCGGCTGGGTCGCGCTACCGAAGAGGGCCGCCAGGGAGGACAGGCGGCAGTCGCGGGTCTCGTCGCGGCTGATGACGCGGCGCGCGATCCGCACCGTGTCGAGATGCTCCCAGGCCGGGGCCGGGTAGCCGCACGCCGTGGCGGCGGCGCGCAGGAAGCCGAGGTCGAACGGGGCGTTGTGAGCCACGAGCACCGCGCCCCGGGCGAACTCCAGGAACGTCGGCACGACCTCGCCGATGCCCGGGGCGGTGGCGACCATGGCGTCGGTGATGCCGGTGAGCACGGAGATGAAGGCCGGGATGGGGGCCGACGGCCGGACCAGGCTCGACATCTCACCGAGGATCTGGCCGCCCCGAACCCGCACGGCGCCGATCTCGGTGATCTCGCTCGTCGCCGGCGAGCCGCCGGTGGTCTCCAGGTCGACGACGACGAACGTCAGGTCCGACAGCGGCCGGCCGAGCTCTGCCAGGCTGGCCTGGCGCGGCACGCCGCCGGTCGGCGCAGGGACTGGGCACACGGCGACACCCTAGGCCGCGGGTACGACAGGATTCGTCCCCGGTCGGCCCGGCGCGGCTCAGGAGAACGGCCGGGCGAAGGCGGTCGGCCCGGCGTTCATCACGCGGAACTCGTTGCCCTCGGGGTCGCGCAGCACGAAACCGGTCTCCCCGTCGGCCTCGTACCGGGCGAGCTGGCGCGCGCCCAGCGACGACAGCCAGCCGATCACCCGCTCCGCGTCGACGGCGTACAGCTCCAGGTGCAGGCGGTTGCCGGCCTTGTCCGCGGTGTCCTGCTCCGGTTCCGGGCGGCGGCCGGCCCGGCGCGCCGCCCATCGTGGTGGTCGTTGCTCGCCTCGGGCGGCCCGCGGCTCGGGCCGCCGCCGGAGCAGGAGCTTGGGCCCGGCACCGGCGGGATGACGCAGGACGGCCGAGTCGCCGCCCTGCTCGGAGACCTCGTAACCGAGGGCGTTGGACCAGAAGCGGACCATCGTGTCCACATCGGTGCAGTCGACGCTGATACGGGCGACCCTGATGCCGTTCGTCTCAAACCACGCCACCCGGAGCATCATTCCGTATGGCCGGGTTTGTTGGCGCACCAGAGTGCTTCCGGCGTGTCCTCCTGGACCTCTTTGCGGGCTACGTTTCCTGTTAGTCGCTATTGCCCGCTATCGTATGGTTTCAAGTGTGATAGTGGATGGTGTGGTCCGCCTGCCGGCCGCGTTCACCAGAGGCTCCCCGGACCGACCGCGACCCCGGCGTCCGTGGTCGGGTGCCGCGCGGTCGATCTCGGTAGGGTCCGGCCATGGCCAGTGTCTTCACCCGGATCATCAACGGCGAGCTCCCGGGCCGCATCGTCTACTCGGACGAGTCGGCGGTCGCGTTCCTCTCCATCGCGCCCGTCCGCCCCGGGCACACGCTCATCGTGCCCCGCCTGGAGATCGATCACTGGATCGATCTGCCGGACGAGACGGTGCGCGCGGTGTGGAGTGCCGCGGCTGTCGTCGGGCGGGCCATCGACACGGTGTTCAAGCCACGGCGGGTCGCGGCGATGCTCGCCGGGATGGAGGTGCCGCACGCCCACATCCACCTGTTCCCGATCGACGCGGAGTCGCAGATGAGCTTCGCGCTCGCCGACCACAACCCCGATCCGGCGATGATGGACGACGTCGCCGAGCGCCTGCGGGCGGCCCTGGCGGAGCCGCGCCGGGTCTAGATCCGGCCACGCCGGGTCCGGAGCGAGCCGTGCCGGTTGTGGCGGAGCCGAGTCGAGCTCTGCCACGGGTGCCCCGCCGAGGCCCCGTCCGTGCCCGTTCACCGGTGGAACGGGCACGGACGGGGCCCCCTGTCGTCAGAACTGGAACTTCGCCGGCTGCGTCGCGAACAGCGGCTCCCAGGACAGGATGTGGTGACCCGCCGGGGCGTCGATGACCACGTTGCCGCGCACCTTCTGACCGGCCTTCAGGTCGAGGGTGAACAGCTTCGGCTCGACCGTGGTGAAGGAGCCGTCGTAGCGGCTGCCGTCCGAGGTCTGGATGTAGAAGTCGTCCGGTGACGCGGTCGTCTCGCCGCGGATGGTCTCGACGGTCACGTTCAGGATGTAGTTGGCGCCCTGCACCGGCGGATCGGAGTAGTCGGCGGCCGGGCCGGTGGTGCTGCAGATGCTGTTCAGCGTCACCTTGGCCTCGAAGTCGCTGACCGACGAGCTCGCGGTGCCGACCACCGTGCCCGTCCCACCCAGGGTCAGGGTGCCCGCGGGCGGCGCGCCCTGCGGCACGACCGGCGTGCATCCGGCGGGGCCGGCAGGCTGCTGCGGGGCCGTCGTCGTACCCGGGACGGCGGGTGCCGTCAGGGTGGGCACGGTGCCCGGGCCCAGGTTCGTGACCGCCGGCGGCGTGGCCGTCGGCTTCGAGTCGTCGCCGCCGGCCGCGAGGGCGATCACCACCCCGAGGACGATGACCGCGACGACGGCCACCGGAATGATGATCATTGCCGGGTTCCGGCGGGGCCGGGCCGGTGGCGGGCCGCCGGGCTGCTGCCAGTTGCCCTGCTGCTGGGGGAAGCCCTGCTGGTAGCCAGGCTGCTGATAGCCGGGCTGCTGGTACCCCTGCTGCTGGTAGTCGCCTGGCTGTGGCTGGTAGCCGGGCTGCTGGTACCCCTGCTGCTGGTAGTCGGCGGGCTGCTGATACCCGGGCTGGTAGCCCTGCTGCTGGTAGTCAGCCGGCTGCTGGTAGCCCTGCTGGTACTGGCCCTGGGTGCCACCCTGCTGGTAGTCGGCGGGCTGCTGCCATCCGGTGCCGGGCTGGCCCGGCTGCCCCCAGGGCGTATCGGTGCCCTGCTGGGGCCACTGCTGTTGTCCCGCCCCGGGCCACGAACCGTCCGGGTTGGGCCCGCCGGCCGGTGGCGTGCCCCATCCGCCGCCCGCCCCGCCGCCCACGGGCGTGGTGGACGGCCATCCGCCGCTTTCCTGGCCCGGCGCGCCGGCGCCCCACTGCGGCACGGGCGCCGGCGGCGGGGTGGTGGACGGCAGGCCGCCCTGGCCCGCGCCGGGAGCACCGGCCGCTGCGGGCGCTCCGCCCGCCTGGCCGCCGGCATCCGGTGGCTGTTGCCACGAGTTGTTGGGGGCCCTCCAGGTCTCCTGGTTCTCCGGACCGGGGGAGGGCTGGCCAGGAGGGGTCTGGTCGGTCAACGGGTGTCCTCTCGACGGCCATTGCCGTGTTTCTCTCGAAGCGGGTATGTGCGGACGGACAGGGCGAGGCTACATAAGCCGGATATCACATGAGACAATGGCCGGCTGGCTCGCGAAATGCGGTAGGTGCGGCGGTGCCGTGATGCCCCGGGCCTGCGCCGCCGTGTCCTGTGGCCTGCGGCAGCCCCTCGACCCCGGCCCACCGGGGGCGAAACACCGCTTCCCGTTGGGATTCGCGGCCGCCGACGCGGACCCTGCGGCGGTGCGTGCCCGTTCGCGGTGGGCTGGGCACGGATTCACCGATGGTGTCCGAAGAGGTCGTGCTGGCCGACCGATACCCTGGACCGTCGCTGTCGTCGTTCGCTCCGGAGTCCCCCGTGCCAGTGGTAATGCCCCGACCACTCGGCCGGCCACGGGGAGTCAGCGTCCGCACCCCCGCCGGCCAGGCCGGGCCCGTCACATGAACGAGACGCTGCCCGTGGACGTGCGGGCCCAGGTCGTGGCCTACGCCGCCGAGACCCTGGCCGACATCGTCGAAGCGGTCGTCCCCCCGAGCCTGGTCGCCGTGCGCCGGTTCAAGCCGTCGCGCCGGGCCCGGCTGGGCGCCGTCCCGCTGGCGGCCGCGATCGAGCACGACGCGCAGTTCCGCGGCCGGGTGGCCGAATGGGTGCGCCGCACCCACCCCGATCTGGTCGCCGCGATCACGGGGGAGGGCGGCCCGCCACCCGCCGCCCCACCCGCCCAGGTCGCGGCGGTCGCCTACATCCTCCGGCTCCCCGACTGGGAGCAGTTCGTCGAGGAGGCGGCCCGCTCGTCCGAGCAGGCGGTCTCCACCGCGCGGCTCGTCGACGCCGAGCGCGAGATCGACCGCCTGCACCAGCAGATCGAAGCCGTCCGCCGGCTCGCCCGCACCGAGCAGGACCAGCTGCGCGGCCAGCTCGACCAGGCACGGGCCGAGGCGGAGGAGGCCCGCCGCCGGCTACGGTCCTCCGCGGACCGCGTCCGCCGCGCCGAGCTCGCCGCCCGGGAGGTGAGTCTCGCCGCCGAGGCCGCCCGGGACGCCGCGCTGGCCTCGGCCCGGGAGAGCGAGGCCGAGGTACGGCGGCTGCGCGCGCGGGTCGGCGACCTCGAAGCCGCCGCCTCGCTGACCCGCCGCGACACCCGCGAGTCCCGCGGCCTGGACGAGGCGCGGCTTCGGGTGCTGCTCGACACGCTGATGGCTGCGGCGAACGGGGTCCGGCGGGAGCTGGCGCTGCCGACCACCGTCGCGCGGCCCGCCGACCTGGTCGGCCGCTCCGACAACGGAGCTGCCTTCGACCCGTTCTCCGCGGTCGGTGGCCGCGGGCGCTCCGCCGATGACCCGGCCATCATCGACGACGTCCTCGCCATCCCCGGCCTGCATCTGATCATCGACGGTTACAACGTCACCAAACGCGGCTACGGCACCCTGACCCTCCAGGCCCAGCGGGCACGCCTGCTGGCCGGCCTGGGAGCCCTGGCCGGCCGCTCCCTCGACACCGAGGTCACCGTCGTCTTCGACGCGACGGCGGTGGTGGCCCGGCCGGTCGGGGTCGCGATGCCCCGCGGCGTGCGGGTCGTCTTCAGCCAGCCCGGCGAGCTGGCCGACGACGAGATTGGACGTCTCGTGCGTGCGGAACCCGTCGGCCGACCGGTGGCCGTCGTGACCTCCGACCGCGAGGTGGCGGAGAACTGCGCCTCGCAGGGCGCCCGCACCGTCCCCTCGGACGCCCTCCTGGCCCGCCTCGACCGCTAGCTCTCCGCCGGCCCCGACTTACTCAGCCGCCACGGTTCGTTGACGCTTGGGTGGCGCCGGGTACGGGGGACGGGGTTCGGGCGTCCGGAACTGTCGGACCCCTCACCTAGCGTGGTTCGCGTCGAACTGGTGTCCGGTTCCGCGGTGGTCGACAGGGCTCGGTGATCTACCGGGTGCGGGGAAGACCAGGCGGATCCGGGCGGCGAACCGAGAGGTGAGCACGATGCTGATCGACTGTGATGCGTGCGCCGTGCGAGACGTCGCGTGCGCGGACTGCGTGGTGACCGTCCTGCTGGCCCCGCCGTCCACCGGCATGGAGTGGGACGAGGACGAGCGCCGCGCCCTCGCCGTGCTCGCCGATGCCGGGCTCATCCCGAGGTTGCGGCTTGCCCCCGGCGGGTCGCCGACCGGCCCGGAAACGCCCCGGCCCCTGCCACGCCGCCGCGCCGGTTGACGCCTGGCTGATGCGCTGCCCGGGGCGTGCCCGGGGAGCGGGCGGTGCGGCCGCGTCCGGGAGAGGGAGAGCGCTCTGTGTGCGGGCGGGGCGCTGCGGTGGTGTCCGCGTGGTTGGAGGCGTCCCACCTGCGTCTTGATGGAGGCGATGCGGGAACATGGCGGCGTGCGGGTGCTCGCTGTGACCAATGACTTCCCTCCGCGGCCCGGTGGCATCCAGGCGTATGTGCACAATTTCGCCTCGCGGTTGCCCGACGACGAGATCGTGGTGTATGCCCCTGCCTGGCGGGGGGCCGCCGAGTTCGACGCGGCGCAGCGGTTCCCGGTGGTGCGGCACCCGACGTCGCTGATGCTGCCCACGCCGGATGTCTTCCGTCGCGCGCGGGAGATCGCGCGGTCGGAGAAGTGCGACACGCTGTGGTTCGGCGCGGCGGCGCCGCTGGGCCTGCTCGGGGCGCGGCTGCGCCGGGATCTCGACGCCCGCCGGGTGCTGGCCAGCACGCACGGGCACGAGGTGGGCTGGGCCGCGTTGCCCGGCGCGCGGCAACTGCTGCGGCGCATCGGGGCGACCACCGACGTGATCACCTACCTCACGGACTACACCAGGGGTCGCCTCGGTCCGGCCTTCGGTCCGCATCCGGACCTGGCCCGGCTGCCCAGCGGTGTCGACCCGTCCCTGTTCCGGCCGGGGGAGGGGCGGGACGAGACCCGTCGTCGCTACGGGCTGGGTAGCCGTCCGGTGGTCGTCTGTGTGAGCCGTCTGGTTCCGCGTAAGGGGCAGGACATGCTGATCCGGGCGCTGCCGGCGTTGCGCCGGCGGATCCCGGGCACCGCGCTGCTGCTCGTCGGCGGCGGGCCGTACCGGCAGGAGCTCACCCGGCTGGCCAGGGAGAACGACGTCGCCGAGCACGTGGTGTTCACCGGGTCGGTGCCGTGGGCGGAACTGCCGGCCCACTACGCGGCGGGGGACGTCTTCGCCATGCCGTGCCGCAACCGGCGCGCGGGGCTCGAGGTCGAGGGCCTGGGCATCGTCTTCCTCGAGGCCTCGGCGACCGGGCTGCCGGTGGTCGCCGGCCGCAGCGGGGGAGCCCCCGACGCGGTCCTCGACCAGCGGACGGGGGTGGTCGTGGACGGCCGCGATCCGCGCGCGCTGATCCGGGCCGTCGGCGACCTGCTGGCCGATCCGAACCGCGCCCGCTCGATGGGGACCGCCGGGCGGGCGTGGGTCGAGCTCCGCTGGCGCTGGGACGTCCTGGCCTCGGACCTGCGCGACCTGCTGCTCGCCTGAGCCGCCCGCGGCCGCCCGGCCTGCGCCTGGCCCGGCCATGCTCGGCTGGGGCGTGCGGGGGATCAGGAGGCGGTCCGGGCCCCCGCGTAGATGGATTCCACGGCTGCCGCGTGGCGTTCCATGATGAGGTTGCGCTTCACCTTGAGACTCGGGGTGAGCTCGCCGCCGGCGACGGTGAAGTCGTTCGGCAGGATCACGAACTTCTTGATCGACTCGGCGTGGGAGACGGTGGCGTTCGCCGCGTCCACGGCCTTCTGGACCTCGGCCAGCAGTTCCGGGTCGGTGGCGAGGTCGGCGGGGGTCACCGTCGACGGGTGGTCGTGGGTGTCGCGCCAGGAGGCGAAGGCGTCCGGGTCGAGGGTGATCAGGGCGGCGATGAACGGCCGCTGGTCGCCGATCAGCATCGCCTGGCTGATCAGCGGGTTCTCCTGGATGCGGTGCTCGAGGGGCGCCGGGGCGATGTTCTTGCCGCCCGCGGTGACGAGCAGCTCCTTCTTCCGCCCTGTGATGCGCAGATGTCCGGTCTCGTCGAGGGAGCCCAGGTCGCCGGACCGCAGGAAGCCGTCGGCGTCGAGCGCCTCCTTGGCCGCCGTCTCGTCGTTGCGGTAGCCACTCAGGACCAGGTCGCCGCGGATGAGGATCTCCCCGTCGTCGGCGATACGGATCGTCACGCCGGGCAGCGGCAGGCCGACGGTGCCGATCTTCAGTGAATCGGGCCGGTTCACGGTCGCGGCCGCGGTGGACTCGGTGAGCCCGTACCCCTCGAAGATCGGAACCCCGATGCCCCGGTAGAAGTGGCAGAGGCGTGGGCCCAGCGGCGCGCCGCCGCTGATGGCGTGGTCGATCCGGCCGCCCATCGCGGCCCGCAGCTTGCTGTAGACGAGGCGGTCGAACAACGCGTGCCGGGCGCGCAGCAGGAAGCCGGGCCCGCCGTGGTCGAGGGCCTCGCTGTAGGCGATCGCGGTGGCCTCGGCGGCGTCGAAGATCCGGCCTTTCCCGTCGGCGTGGGCCTTGGCACGGGCGCCGGCGTGCACCTTCTCGTAGACCCTCGGCACCGCGAGCAGAAAGCTCGGGCGGACCTGGGCCAGGTCGGCCAGCAGCGTGGACGTGTCCGGCGCGTAGGCGATGCACCGCGCGCTGTTGATGATGGTGCACTGCATCGTCCGCGCCAGCACATGGGCCAGCGGCAGGATCATCAGCGTGGACGCGTCCTCGGTGAACAGGTCCGGCATGGTCGCCGCGGAGCTCATCGCGTTGAACAGCAGCGAGCGGTGGGCGAGCTCGCAGCCCTTCGGTCTGCCGGTGGTGCCGGAGGTGTAGATGATCGTGGCGATGCTAGCCGCGGTCACCCCGGCCCGCGCGGCGGCGAGCTCCTCCTCGCCGGTCCCCGCGGCGGCCCCGGCCTCGGCCAGGGTGTCGAGCGCGCCGCCGTCCAGGACGAGCACCTCGCGCAGGGTGGGAACCTGGTCGCGCACCGTGGCGACGAGTGCGGCGTTGGCCTCGGTCTCGACGACGGTGAGAACGGCCTCCGAGTCCGACAGGATCCACTCGATCTGGCTGGCACTGGACGTCTCGTAGACCGGCACGGTGACCGCGCCGGCGACCCAGACCGCGTAGTCGACGACCGTCCACTCGTACCGGGTGCGGCTCATGATCGCGACGCGGTCGCCGGGGCGCACCCCGCGGGCGGCGAGGCCGGCGGCCGTGCGGACCACCAGATCGCGGAACTCCCGCGCGGTCACGTCGGCGAACTGGCCGCCCGACTTGTGGCGGACGATGACCTTCTCGGGTGTCCGTGACGCGTTGGCGAACACGGCATCGCTGAGAGTCATGTCATCCGCCACGGTGACTCGGGCGGGAGAGGTGTACTCGCGCACGGGAACTCCTTGGCTGGCGGCGGGCCGTTCGGGGTGACGTGCCGGTGCGGCGCTGATCCGCGACGCTGCCTTCTGGTGCGGCGTGGCACTGAGGTGTGGCACTGATGGGAGGGCGGTCGGTGATCGGAGAGAAGTTGGTCAAGTGACGTTAGCCTGTGAGCGCGGCCACGGCGAGCCGTCCGCGCCCGCTTTTTTCGCCCCCGCCGCGCCGACCCGCCTGTGCGCTTTCGGGTACGGGTGCTGTGGAAGGCACGCGACTCGCCCTAAGCTCTCTCACGTGCGCGTGCATGTGGTGAGCGACGTTCACGGACGGTCGGACGCGCTCCCGGGCGCCGCCGCCGGTGCCGACGCCTTCGTCTGCCTCGGTGACCTGATTCTCTTCATCGACTACTTCGATCACGGCCGCGGGATCATGGGTGAGCTGTTCGGCGCCGAGGCGGTGGGCCGCATGATCGAACTGCGTACCGAGCAGCGGTTCGACGAGGCGCGGGAGTGGTCCAGGAAGCTCTGGGCGGGGGTCGACGGCGACCGGGCCGACGTCGTCGAGGCGGCCATCCGGCGGCAGTACGCGGCCATGTTCTCCGCGTTCCCGACGCCGACCTACCTCACCTACGGCAACGTGGACCTCCCACATCTCTACCCCGACTTCCTGCGTGACGGGATCACCCTCCTCGACGGCCAGACCACCGAGATCGGCGGGCTGACGTTCGGGTTCGTCGGCGGTGGGCTGCGCACGCCGATGAACACCCCGTACGAGATCGACGACGAGACCTACGCGGCGAAGGTGGCCGCGGTCGGCGCGGTCGACGTCCTGTGCTGCCACATCCCGCCGCACGTCCCGGAGCTGGTCTACGACACGGAGGCCCGCCGGTTCGAGCGCGGCAGCGTCGCGGTGCTGGAGGCCATCCACGCGACACAGCCGCGGTACGCGCTGTTCGGCCATGTGCACCAGCCCCTGGTCGCCGAGCTCGAGATCGGCGCGACCCGATGTGTCAACGTCGGTCACTTCAACGCGCGGGGCGCGCCGTACGTCCTCGAGTGGTAGGACACCCGGCCCCGCGCCCGGGTTCCGGTAGCCTCAACGATCGATCGGGTAATCGTCCGGCGGCCCGTGACACGGGTCGCCGAACGGGTGCCGAACGGCCCGCGGAGGCGGGCCGGCGGCACGGCCCGGACAGGACCGGCGGGTCCGACCAGGCCCCGCCGGGGCGATGAGATGTGGAGGTGCTGGCGGCTATGGCGGACCACGCGCAGTCGTCGATCGTCATCGATGCCAGGCCGGCCGTCATCATGGGGGCCATCGCGGACATCGCCGCCTACCCGACCTGGGTCGGCCAGATCGAACAGGCCGAGATCCTCGAGGTCGGCCCGGACGGCCGCCCGCGGCAGGCCCGGTTCCGGATCAACGCCGTCGTCGTGAAGGACGAGTTCGTCAACGAGTACACCTGGAAGGGCGACGAGCACGTCAGCTGGAGCCTCGTCTCCGGCGAGGCGATGTCGACCCAGGACGGTTCGTACACGCTGCGTGATCTCGGCGACGGCAGCACCGAGGTGACCTACGACCTCACCGTCGAGCTCAAGATCAAGATCCCCGGCCTGCTCCGTCGGAAGGTGCAGGGCGGCATCGTCGACGCGGCGCTCAAGGACCTCAAGAAGCACGTCGAGAAGCTCACCGAGAGCTGACCATCCGGTGCGGTGTGTGCTCCTGACGGGCAAGGGTGGTGGTGGGACCACGACGGTGGCGGCGGCGACGGCCACGCTCGCGGCCCAGCGCGGCCACCGGACGCTCCTGGTCTGCGCCGACCCGGCCGCCGGCCTGGCCGGCATCCTCGACCATCCGCTCGGCCCCGGTGAGGTCGAGCTCGAACCCGGGCTGTTCGGCCTCCAACTGGACCTGCGCCACGCGTTCGCCGAGCGCTGGCCGCAACTACGCGCGCTGATCTCGGCCGTGGCCCCCGCCGCCGGTGTCGACCTCCTGGAGGTCGAGGAGCTCGCCGGCCTGCCCGGCGCCCTCGAGGCGCTCACCCTGCTGGAGCTGCGCGACCGGCTCGAGTCGGACCGCTACGACGTCGTGGTCGTCGACGCAGGGCCGGCCAGCGCCGCGCTGCGGCTGCTGGCGAGCCCGGAGACGCTCGCGTGGGGCTGCCGCCGGCTCGGCTCCCCGGACGGCGCGCTCGCCCGCTGGATGCGCCCGTCGCTGGCGCTGCCGGGCCGTCTCACCGGGCGGGTGGCCGCGATCGCCGGGCCCGCCTACGAGGCGGTGTCGTGGCTGGCACGCCTGGCGCGTGACATGCGCGCCCTGCTTGCCGATCCCGTCGTGACCAGCGTGCGCCTGGTGCTGACCCCGGAGACGGCCGCGCTCGCCCAGGCCCGGCGGACCCTGAGCGCCCTGGCGCTGCACGGCATCGGCGTGGACGCGGTGGTCGCGAACCGGGTGATCGCTTCGGTCGGGGGCGACGCCTGGCGGGCCGGCTGGGCGGCGGCGCACCGTCAGCAGCTCATCGAGATCGGCGCGTTCGTCGCGCCGCTGCCCGTCCTCACCGCCGCCTACCGGGCCGGTGAGCCGCTCGGGCTGGAGGAGCTCGCCGCCTTCGGCGCCGCGGCCTACGGAGACCGCGACCCGGCTGCGGTGCTCAGCGTTCACCGGTCCGGCGAGGGGGCGGGCCCGCGGGTCGAGCGCACCGAGGGCGGCTACGCCATGTCGTTCGGCCTGCCCTTCGTCGACCGGTCGGAGGTCGACCTCGCCCGGGTCGGTGACGACCTCATCGTCAGCGTCGGCCCGCACCGGCGGCTCGTCCCGCTGCCCGCCGCGCTGCGCCGGTGTGATGTGTCAGGCGCCCGGCTGGCCGAGGAGCGCCTCGTCGTGTCGTTCGTGCCGGACCCGGCCCAGTGGGTGCGTGCGTGAGCACGTCGGACGGGGTGCCCCGGGAGGTCGTCGGCTCGCTCGCCCAGGAGGCGGCGCTGCTGGCGGCGGCCGTCCGGGACTGGGCGGCGGCCAACGGCGGCCCGGACGCCGCGGACGGTCATTTCGACACCGCTGACGGGCAACCCGCCGGCACGGCACCCACCGGCGCAGCCGCCAACGCCACAGCCCCCGGCGCCGCGGGATCGGACGCGCACGGCGGCCGGGACGGCTCCTGGCCATGCTGCGCCTGCCCGGTCTGCCGGGTTCTCGCCAGTGTCCGGGAGGAGCACGTGGAGGTCGCGGGCCACCTGGTCGACGCGGCAGTGTCACTGAGCGCGGCGGCGCGTGCCGCCTGGACGGTCTGGGGCGCCAGCGGGCACCGCGGCCAGGCCGCGGGCGAACCTGCCGACCCGGCCGGACCGCGACATGGTGCAACCGGCCGGGAGCGTAGCGAAGCGGCCGCCGGGGATCGGGTTCGTCCGGCCGAGACGGGGCACGGTGGCGGCGCAGACCGTCTTCCCGGGCAGGCGGCGGCACCGCACGACAGCGGCGGCCCGGCCGCCCGGGAACGGGGAGCCGGGACCGACCGCGATCCCTTCCCCGCGCCGGGCTTTCCACCACCAGGCTTCCCACCACCAGGCCGGGGCCGTGAGACGGGCGCCGGCCTTACAACGTCCGCGGGGTCGCCCCGACCCCGTGTCCAGAAGATCGATGTGAGGTGAGCGCACAGTGACCACCGGGTCAGCGACCGCCCCCGAGGGGGACGGCGACCTGGCGATCGGAGTCGACGTCGGCGGGACGAAAGTTGCCGCCGGTGTCGTCGACGCCCAGGGCAGGATGCTGGCCTCCGCCCGACGGCCCACCCCGAGCCATGCCCCGGCCGAGGTCGCCGACGCCATCGCCGAGCTCGTCGCCGGGCTCCGCCAGGAATACGACGTCCGCGCCGTGGGCATCGGCGCGGCGGGATGGATCGACCGCGACCGGTCGACTGTCCTCTTCGCCCCGAACCTGGCCTGGCGCGACGAGCCGCTGCGCGACGTCGTGGCGGAGCGGGTCGGCCTGCCCGTGGTCGTCGAGAACGACGCCAACGCGATGGCCTGGGCCGAGTACCGCTTCGGCGCCGGGCGCGGCCAGGCCGACCTCGTCTGCGTCACCGTCGGCACCGGTATCGGCGGCGGCATCGTCCTGGACGGCCGGCTGCACCGCGGCGCGTTCGGTATCGGCGCCGAGATGGGCCACATGCAGGTGGTCCCGGGCGGCCACCTGTGCGGCTGCGGGAACCGCGGCTGCTGGGAGCAGTACGCCAGCGGACGGGCCCTCGTCCGGGTCGCCCAGGAGATGGCCACCGCGTCCCCGGAGGCCGCCCGCACGATGCTGGCCGGTCGCTCCGTCGAGGAGCTGAGCGGGCCGGACGTCACCGCCGCCGCCCAGGACGGCGACCCGGCCGCGGTGAAGTGCTTCGAGGAGATCGGCCACTGGCTCGGCCAGGGCCTGGCGAGCCTGACGGCGATCCTCGACCCCGGCCGGTTCGTCATCGGTGGCGGAGTGTCGGACGCGGGGGACCTGCTGGTCGGGCCCGCCCGCGCCCAGTACCGGGCGGGGCTGTCGGGCCGCGGGCACCGGCCGGAAGCCGACGTGGTGGTGGCCACCCTCGGCTCCTCCGCCGGCATCGTCGGCGCCGCCGACCTCGCCCGCCGGTAGCCGCCGGCCGGCCGGGCACCGCGGGGGCATCGGGGCTCGGTTGGGCCCCGGTCGGGGCTGAAAGCGATAAATATTCGTACCGCCCCGGCCGCTATGCACGGCAGCCGAGGAACCGTGGCCGTTGAGTGACAGCCACGACTCACTCAACGGCCACACTTCGCCCGGCGGCGGAGCCGGCCGTGCATAACAGCTGGTGGTGCGGTTCGGGGGGAGAGGGGGAGGGGGAGGATCCGGCAACGCCGTGGTCCCTGTCGCCCACCGACCTCGCCCACATTCCAGCCGGCACCCGTCTGGTCCTGCCCTCGCCGAACGGCGCCGCTCTGCCAGCCGCAGCAGCCGACATCGGGGCGACCCTGATCGCTGGATGCCTGCGCAACGCGGCGGCGGTGGGTAGCCTGCTCGCGGACGAAGTCGCCGCAGGCCGGTACATCGCGGTCATCGCCAGTGCCGTCGACGCGGGTGCGCTGCCCCGATCACGGGTCTCCCCGGAGGCCCGAGCTGCCATGGCCGCCTTCCGTTCGGCCGAGCCCGACCTTCACGACGAGCTACGTGGGTCCGTCTCCGGGCGGGAGCTGTTGAACCTGGGCTGGGACGACGACGGCGCATCCGCCGCGCAGCTCAACGCCGACCCGATCGTGCCCGTTCTGCACAGCGGCGCGTTCTCGTCCTCCGCGGATCAGGTCTGGTAGTCGGGGACGAGCTCGGTCGCGAGCTGCTCGAGGAACAGCCCGGCGTCTGCGACGACTCCGAGGGCCTGGGCCGAGGTGCGGTCGGTGAGGCCGGAGACGATCGACGGGTTCGTGTCGACGCAGGCCACCGGGACCGACGCCGGCAGGATGTTGCCGGTCGCGACCGAGTGCAGGGTGGTCGCGACCATCACCGTGAAGCCGACGCCGCGCAGCGCGGCCCGCATCGCCCGCTGCCCGGCGACGACGTCGGTGTGGACGTCGGGCAGCGGGCCGTCGTCGCGGACCGAGCCGACGAGGACGAACGACTTGCCGGCCTTCACCATCGCGTGCATGACACCCTTGGTGACCAGGCCGGACTCGACCGCGGCCCGGATCGACCCGGCCCGGCGGATCGTGTTGACGGTGCGGATGTGCTGCTCGTTGCCACGCTGCACCCGCCGGCTGTGCGGCGAGCCCAGGCCCAGCGCGCTGCCGAACAGGGCGCGCTCGAGGTCGAGGGTGGCCAGCGCGTTCCCGCCGAACAGCACGTCGACGTAGCCCGCCTCGACCAGGGCGGTCAGCGCGCGGGAGGCGCCGGTGCTGACCACCGCGCGCCCGGCCACCCACAGCACCTGGTAGCCCTCGGCCTTGACCTCGCGGATCTGGCGGGCGATCGCCTTGACCAGGACGGCCTGCGGCTGGGCCGCGGTGGAGCTGAACGTCGACATCGACGCGAACTCGCCGTGCAGCCGGGTCGAGTGGTCCGAGACGGGCAGGACGACCTTGACCCCGTCGATGCCACAGACGATCACGTCGCCGGCGCGGACGTCGGCCACCGGGACGGTGCGCACCCGGCCGCCGGAGACGATCAGCCCACAGTCCATCTCCGGGTGCTCGACAGGCACCCACTGCCCGTCGAGGTGCACGACGGTCTCCAGGTTCGTCGTCGAGTAGAAGTCCTCCGGGAAGACGCCGTCCGCGTCGGCCACGCACATCCGCGCCTCGCCGGGGACGAGCTTGTTCACCCCGTGCACCTGCACCCGCATCAGGATCCGGGCCAGCCTGGACGCCGACTCCGCCCCGACCGTGACCACGGCGTGCGACTCGTCGTCGTGGGTCCGGCCGAGGTCGATCTTGTCGACCCGGTAGTCACCGCCGTAGGCCAGGACGTCGTCCAGCACCCGCGCCAGCACACCGGTGTCCATCAGGTGCCCGTGCACCTCGACCTGCTCGTGGAAACGCACGCCGCCGTCCTTCCGCCGTCATCTGTCGGTCGCCGTACCCGACGCCGCGCCGGCAGGTCGGGCTGGTTGGAGCAACGCCGACGGACCGGACGCGCCCCAGGCGCGTCCGGTCCGTCGGCGCGATCAGACGACCGCGCCGTCGTCCGGTCCGTCGAAGTCCGTCGGCGGCCGGTCGCCCATGCGGGCCACGAGCGTCCCGACGCCTCCGAGAATGAGCAGGACGCCCGCGACGTCCTGGGAACGTGAATGGTTGAGCCCGATCAGGGTCGGGACCACCAGGATCGCGACGCCGAGCGCGATGGAGCCCAGCGCCCAGCGGGTGACCGGCCGCAGCTTCGGGACCGGCGGTGGTGGCGGCGGCACGTAGTGATCGTCGTCGTCCGCGCCCGGATACTCGGGAGCGTCGCGACCCGCGGTGCCGAAGGCGGCCCGCACGGCGGCGTCGAGCCCCGCGATGCCGTCGAGCGGGGAGCGGTTGTCCCGCCCGCGGCTGTTTCCCGCGCGGTCCGCTTCGTCGGCGGCCCCGGCCTCGCCCCGGCCGCCGCCCTGGCGGCCCGTGCCTGCGTTCCCGGCGCCCGTGCGATCGGTGCCGGTGCGGTCGGTGCCGGTGCGGTCGGTGCTGGTGCGGTCGGAACCGGTCAGGCCGGCGTTGGGGCGGTCCTCGCTCGACCCGTCGAGATCCACCGGGGCGGCGCCGTCCGTGCGGCGGCCGAGCGGGGACGCCGGCTCGGTGCGCTCGGTGCCCGGGTCGGTGTCGTCGCCGGCGAGGTGGCGCCCGTCCGGCGGCATGCCGTCGGGCTGCCGACCCGCGGGCCTGATGATGATGACGGACGGCCGTCGGGGCTCGTCGACGTCCTCGGCGGCCGGCCACAGCCGCTCGCCCGGCGGCGGCTCCTGGTCGAACCGGGCGATCAGCTCGAGGAAGGCCGCCTCGTCGGCGGCCGGTGAGCGGCGCTCCCGGGGGGTCCGCCGGCCCGCCGCGCCCGCCCCGTCAGCCCCGCTGTCGGTCAGGCTCGGTGAGGCGGTGTCGGCGCGCGTGGCCCCCCGGTCCGGGGAACCAGCCGTGTCCGGACCAGCCGCCTCCGGGGAACCAGCCGTATCGGGGGAACCAGCCGCCTGCGGCGAACCGGCATCCGGTGCCGTGCCGTCCTCTCGTCCCTCGCCAGAGCCGGCGGCTCCCGCTTCCGCGTTCGGCGACTCCACCGGACGGCCTGAGCCGGGGGCTCCCGCGGAGCCCGAACCACCGGCAGCCGCTTGATCCGCCGCCGCTGCCGCGGGGGGTGACGTCGGCTCGGTGGGGATCTCGTCGGGGTCAGCGTCCGGCTGCCCGAAACCCGCCGGGTTCTCAGGCATGACGGCCCGGCCTCGGCTCGGGCTGGCCGGAGCCGGCCGGCCCCGGTGTCGCGGTGACGAAGTCGATGCTCCCCTTGAAGATCGTTTCCTTGTCGTGGTCGAGGGTGGCCACGTGGTAGCTGTAGTGCAGCAGCTGTTCCTCGGCGGGCGCGGACGTGAGACCCGCGAGCAGCAGACGCCCGGACGTCGGCTCGACCACATGATCGGTCACGCTGCGGTAGGCCAGCACCGGGCACACCACCCGGCCGAGGTCCGCCAGGGTCACCGCCCACAGCTCGCGCAACGAGGCGAACGCCCTGGTCGGAACACGCGAGTAGCCGACCTCCGTCGCGGCGGGATCACGGATGTCGTTCGCGACCCCGGGCACCGTCGGCAGGATCCGCCACAGCAGCGGCGCCAGCGCGGCCGTCCGCCGGTCCGTGCCGAGGCTGGCGTTGACGGTGACCGCTCCCGCGACCTTGTCGCCGTGCTCCTCGGCGAGGCGCAGCGTGAGCGTCCCGCCCATCGACAGGCCCATGACGAAGACCCGGTCGCAGGAGGCGCTCAACCGGCCGAAGGCCGCGTCGGCGGCGCTGTACCAGTCCTGCCAGGTCGTGCCGGCCATGTCCTGCCACCGGGTGCCGTGCCCGGGCAGCCGCGGGCAGCTCACGCGCAGGCCGGCCGCGGCGAGGTGGTCCCCCCACAGTCGCATGCTCTGCGGCGAGCCGGTGAAGCCGTGGACGAGCAGCACGCCCACGCCGTCGACACCGCCGCCGTCGAGATCGAAGGGCTCGGCGCCGGGCAGGATCGCCGGCTCCGGGACTCCCGCCATGGTGATCCGCTCCCTCCGCGTCGAGCGCCCGCGACGCGCCCGCCGCGGTTCATGACGTGGGCGCCTCCGTGACCGTGCGTGCGCCGGCCCGCATCGCCTGTCGGCCCGCATCGCCTGTCGGCCCGCATCGCCTGTCGGCCCGCATCGCCTGTCGGCCCGCATCGCCTGTCGGCCCGCATCGCCTGTCGGCCCGCATCGCCTGTCGGCCGGCAGCAACCGCCGGTCACCCGACTGTCACCTGCCGTCCATCACCGTGCTGGGAAACGACGCCGACCTTCGCATGCTCGCACGCCCCGGGCCGACTGGCCATGGCCGTGTGCCTTTCCATCATCCTGGACGAACCGGTCGTTGCCGGAGTGTGTTCCCTCCGGTGCGCTCTGCGTGCTCCCGGCGCGTTCCCGCTGGCACCGGCCGGCAGGATGTCGGCGGGACGTCTCCGCGATGTCGGCGGGATGTCGGGGTACGGGATGTCGAGTGAGGTCGGTGGGATCGATGGAGGTCCGCCCGCCCGGCGTGGGCCGGGCCGGCTCTCGCCGTGGCCCGCGGCGGGCCCGCTCCCGGCTCGCCGGGCCCGCGCCGGACAATGACACACCGACGTCTGTGCCGCGTGGGTGGACGACGTCGTGAGGGGTCCATATGGTCACCCCGGGCAACCCGTTCATGTCCGATCCCCGTCCCGGGGTCGTGGCGCTCGCCCTGACTCACCGTGTCGGGCACGCGTCCGGCCGTCGGGTGGGTTCGGGCGCGGACGTCCGGGAATGCCGCCAGAGGGCGGTAGGTGCGACGAAGCGGGGAGCTTGCGTGTTGTACTGGGTCGTCAAGGCCATCCTGACGCCGATCCTGCGGGTGTTCTGGCGTCCGTGGGTCGAGGGTCTCGAACACGTGCCCGCGCGTGGGCCGGTGATCCTGGCGAGCAACCACCTGAGCTTCCTCGACTCCTTCTTCCTGCCGCTGGTCGTGCCGCGGCGGATCACCTTCCTCGCGAAGAGTGACTACTTCACCGGTGTCGGGCTGAAGGGCTGGAGCAAGCGGAAGTTCTTCTCCGGCGTCGGCCAGGTGCCGATCGACCGCAGCGGCGGGAAGGCGAGCGAGGGCGCGCTGCGCACGGGCGTGCGGGTGCTCGGCAACGGCGAGCTGCTCGGCATCTACCCGGAGGGGACCCGCTCGCCCGACGGCCGGCTCTACCGCGGCAAGATCGGCGTGGCCCGGATGGCGCTGGAGGCCGGGGTGCCCGTGATCCCGGTCGCGATGATCGGCACGTTCGAGGTCCAGCCGCTGGGCCGGCTCGTCCCGCGGATCCGCCGGGTCGGCATCCGGATCGGCCGTCCGCTCGACTTCAGCCGGTACGCCGGGATGGCCGATGACCGTTTCGTGCTGCGCTCCATGACCGACGAGATCATGTACGAGCTGATGTCCCTGTCGGGCCAGGAGTACGTCGACATGTACGCGCAGCGGCGGAAGGAGGAGCTCGCCGCGGCCCGCGAGGCGCAGGCCGCCTCCGCCGCGCCGGCCGACCCGCGCCCCGAGGCCGGCACCCGCTCCGAGCCGGACCCGCGGCCCGACACCGGCTCGCGTTCCGAGACCGCCGCACGCTCCGAGACCGGCCCGCGGTCCGAGAACGGTCCGCGTCCGCTGCAGGACCGGCGCGCGGGGGACTCTTCTCCCGGCGTACCCCCTGCCGGTGAGCCGCCGGTCCGCAGGGCGGTCTGAGCGGTTCCGCGCAGGCACGGCAAGATTGCAGGGTGCGCGGCTTTGCGGGTGGTTCGCGAAAGGGAGACGGCCGCCGGGGCGGCCGCCCGGCCAGGTGGGCGACGGTGGTGCTCGCGGCCGCCCTCGTCGCCGTCCCCCTCCCGTCCTACGTCGGGATAGGCCCGTCCGGCCGGGCCGCCGCCACGACCGCGCGGGTCTCGACGTCCACCCCGGCCCAGCCGCCGGCGTCCGTGCCCGGCGCTGCCGGCGCGCCGACCGCCGTGGCCCCCCAGGTCCCGCCGGGCACCGTGACGCGCACCGGCACCCACCTCACCGACAGCGCCGGACGGGTCGTCCTGCCCCGCGGTGTCACCGTCCCGGCCGGGCGGGTCCCCACCGCCGGCGAGATCGCGCAGTGGCTCGACTTCGGCTTCACCGGCCTGCGCCTGGAGATCCCGATGACCCGTGGCGGGCTGTTCCCGCCGTCGGGCGAGGCCCCGCCACCGGGCGACCGGGAGCTGGGCGGCCTCGACCAGGCGGGCATGGTCGTCCGGGAGCTGACCGGCCGCGGGTTCACCGTGGTGCTGCGGATCGTCCCGGGCGCCGCCGGCTACACCCCCTCGGCCGCGGATCTGACGTCCGGTCTGACCCGCCTGGCCGGCCGTTTCGGCGGGGTGGCCGGGCTGATCGGCTACGAGGTGCCGGCCGGGGTCGGCTCGGCCGATCTCGCCGGCGCCGTGCGGGCCGTCGACACGAACCACACGCTCTGGGTCGAGCAGCCGGCGCCGTTCGACCCCGCGGCGCGGGTCGCGGCCGCCGAGGGGGCCGGGTACGTCACCGGCTGGGTGGACGGCTCCGCGCGCCGGGCCGCCGCGCTGGCCGACGCCGGGGACGCGTTCGGGCTTGGCTGGTTCTTCGACGGCCCGGCCGTCGAGTCCTCCGCGACCGGCATCGGGCCGGGTGAGGTGCGGGCGCTCACCGCGCCCCCGGCGGAGATCGTGCGGCCCTACCCGGCCGCCGTGGCGGGCGCGCCGGAGTCGTTCAAGCGCGACGGCGCGGGCGTCTTCCGCCTCGTCTACCAGCCGTCCCGGGCCGGCGGCGGGACGTTCGCCCCGGGCACGGCGACGGCGGTCGTCCTGCCCGCGTGGGCCTATCCGTCGGGCTACCAGGCGCGGGTCACCGGTGGCCAGGTCACCTCCCCGCCCGGAGCCGGGGTGCTGTGCGTGGTCGCGGGGGCGGGCGCGACCCGGGTCAGCGTGGAGGTGACGCCTGCCGCCGGCGCGCCGGCGCCGGTCGCGCCCACCCGTGCGGGTGCCGTCAACTGCGCCGCCGCCCCGGGAGCGGGGCCGGGGAGCGCCGGCGCGGCGGCGGGGCAGCCGCCGTCCGGGGCGCCCGCGGCGACCTCCGCGGCCGACGACTCCGACCCCGTCCTGCTCCTGCTGGTCCTTCCGCTGCTGGGCGCCGCCGCGGCGGCCGCCGTGCTCGGCCCCGTCTTCGTCCGGCTACGCCGCCGCTGACCGGCGCCGCCCCCGGCCCCTGGCCGGCGCCCCGGCCGGGCGGAGCACACTGGGGGTGTGGGCGGCCGTTTCTTCTACGACACCGAGTTCATCGAGCGCGACGACGGCGGCCATCACTGGCTCGACCTGGTCAGCATCGGGATCGTCAGCGAGGACGGGACGAGGCAGCTCTACGCCGTCTCGACGGAGTTCGACCCCTCGCACGCCGTCCCCTGGGTGCGCCGCAACGTCCTGGACCGCCTGCCATCGCCGTCCAGCCCGGCCTGGATGTCGCGGGAGCGGATCCGGGACGAGGTGGCGCAGTTCCTCACGGCGGACGGCTCGCCGGAGCTGTGGGCCTGGTACGCCGCCTACGACCACGTCGTGCTCTGCCAGCTCTTCGGGAAGATGCCCGCGCTGCCGCGCCGGTTGCCGCGGTTCACCCGAGACCTGCGCCAGCTCTGGGAGGACGTCGGCAGCCCCAGCCTGCCCCCGCCGCCGCCCGACGCGCACGACGCGCTGGCCGACGCACGGCACAACCTGGCCCGCTGGGCCGTCCTCGCGCCGCTGCGCGCCGAGCTCGCCCCGAAGGCGCCGGGGCACTCCGCCAACTGACGGAACGATCAGTCGACGGAACGTGTTTGATTGGCCACGCCGTGTTTACGGTGAAGGGCTGGTCGGGGTCTCCGGGGAGCTAGGCTGCCGCTGGCAGATGTGCCGCAGATCGGGGGCGACTCGAACAGAGAGGGCCCTGGGGCGTGAAGATCGGTGTGCTGACCGGCGGTGGCGACTGTCCTGGTCTGAACGCGGTGATCCGTGCCGTCGTACGCAAGGGCGTCGGCGTCTACGGGCACAGCTTCGTCGGGTTCCGGGACGGCTGGCGCGGACCACTGGAGAACGACACCGTCCCGTTGGACGTGACAGCCGTGCGCGGCATCCTGCCCCGCGGCGGGACCATCCTCGGTTCCAGCCGGACGAATCCGTTCGCCTCGGCGGACGGTCCGTCCCGCATCCGGGAGACCCTTGACCGCACCGGCGTGGACGCCATCGTCGCCGTCGGCGGCGAGGACACCCTCGGCGCTGCCGCGCGCCTGCACGCCGAGGGCATCCCGGTCGTCGGGGTGCCGAAGACGATCGACAACGATCTCTCCGCGACCGACTACACGTTCGGCTTCGACACCGCGGTGAACATCGCGATGGAGGCCATCGACCGCCTGCACACGACGGCGGAGAGCCACCACCGCGTCCTCGTCGTCGAGGTGATGGGCCGCCACGCCGGGTGGATCGCCCTGCACAGCGGGATGGCGGCCGGCGCGAACGTCATCCTCATCCCCGAGCGGCCCTTCGACATCGACAAGGTCTGCGCCTTCGTCGAGCAGCGCTTCGCCACCCGCTACGCGCCGATCATCGTGGTGGCCGAGGGCGCCCGGCCGATCGCCGGCACCGCCATGGCCAGGGAGGGCGAGCTGGACGCCTTCGGTCACGTGCGCCTGCAGGGCATCTCCGGCCTGCTCGAGACCGAGATCCGCGGCCGGACGGGCCGGGAGACCCGGGCGACGGTGCTCGGCCACGTCCAGCGAGGCGGGACGCCGACCGCCTTCGACCGCTGGCTGGCCACCCGGTTCGGGCTGCACGCCGTCGACGCCGTGCACGAGGGCGACTTCGGGACGATGGTCGCCCTGCACGGCACGCGGATCGACCGGGTTCCGCTCAGCGAGGCGACCGGCGAGCTCAAGACCGTCCCCGAGCACCTGTACGGGGAGGCCGAGGTCTTCTTCGGCTGACGCACCGGTGGATGAGGGGAGCGCGACCGGCCGGCGCAAACCGCAGGAGATGTCGGCGCCGTAGCCGTACCCTGGTGACTCGTGAGCAACGACCTGGACATCTGGCGGAGCCTCCCAGCCAGGCAGCAGCCCTCCTGGCCCGACCAGGAGGAGCTGGCGGCAGCGTTCGCCGAGCTCTCGGCCCTGCCGCCGCTGGTGACCGCGCCGGAGGTGCGCTCGCTGACCGACCGTCTCGCGATGGTGGCCCGCGGCGAGGCGTTTCTGCTCCAGGGCGGTGACTGCGCGGAGACCTTCGCGGCCAACACCGCGGACAAGATCCGCGACAAGGTCAAGACCCTGCTGCAGATGGCGGTCGCCCTGACCTACGGCGCCAGCACGCCGGTGGTCAAGGTGGCCCGCATCGCCGGCCAGTACGCCAAGCCGCGCTCGGCCGACATCGAGGCCTCGACCGGCCTGCCCTCCTACCGGGGCGACGCGGTGAACGACATCACGCCGAACGCGCAGGCCCGCCGTCCGAACCCGAAGCGGATGGTCGACGCCTACCACCAGAGCGCCGTCGCGCTGAACCTGGTGCGGGCGTTCGCGACCGGCGGCTTCGCGGACCTGCACAAGGTTCACGAGTGGAACAAGGCGTTCGTGCGCGACTCGGCCGCCGGCCGCCGCTATGAGCTGATGGCCGTCGACATCGAGCGGGCGCTGGCGTTCATGGCCGCCTGCGGCATCGACCCGGACCGCACGGCGGCCCTGACCGGTGTCGAGATGTTCACCAGCCACGAGGGCCTGCTGATGGAGTACGAGCGGGCGCTCACCCGCACCGAGGAGTCGACCGGCGAGGTCTACGACCTGTCGGCGCACATGATCTGGATCGGCGAGCGCACCCGTGACCTCGACGGTGCCCACGTCGACTTCCTCTCCCGGGTCGGTAACCCGATCGGCTGCAAGATCGGCCCGACGGCGACGCCGGACGAGGTCGTGGCGCTCACCGAGCGGCTCAACCCCGACCACATCCCCGGCCGGCTGACGCTGATCGCGCGGATGGGCGCCAAGCGGGTGCGTGACGCCCTCCCACCGATCATCGACAAGGTGAACGCGGCCGGGCATCCCGTGGTGTGGTCATGCGACCCGATGCACGGCAACACCCGTGACGTCGGCGGCGTGAAGACCCGGCACTTCGACGACGTCCTCGACGAGGTCTTCGGGTTCTTCGAGGTGCACAAGGGGCTCGGGACGCACCCCGGTGGCCTGCACATCGAGCTGACCGGCGAGAACGTCACCGAGTGCCTCGGCGGCGCGGAGATGATCGGCGAGGCCGACCTCGGTGGCCGCTACGAGACGGCCTGCGATCCGCGGCTGAACACCGGCCAGGCGCTCGAGCTGGCCTTCCTGGTGGCCGAGTCGCTGCAGCAGGCCCGCGTGGAGCGCGACACACACACCCACTGACCGGTGTCCCGCCCGCCCCTGGCACAGGCCCGGGGCGGGCGGTCACGGCTGCCCGGCCGGCGCGTTCCCTCCGGTGACGTCCTCGGTGGCCTCGGTCGTCGGGGTGGCTGCCGCGCTCGCTGTGGTCTTCGGGGTGACCGCGGTTCCGCCGGTCGGTGGCGTCGTGTTGGTCGGCGTCGTCCCGGCGGTCGGGGCCGTCTTTCCGTTCGGGGCTGTCTCGGGGCTGGGTGGTTCCGCGCTGTCCGGGGCGGCCTCGGCCGCCCACTCCCCGAAGACGGCCTTCTCCGCCAGCGGGTCGTCCGACGCCGCCGGTGACGGCTGAGCGACGGGGGACACCTCGGGCCGCGGACCGTCCGACCACGAACCGTCCGCCGGAGTCTGCTCGGCCCCGCCACCGGCGGGATCGTCGACCGCGGGGTCACCGGCGGGGCCGTCGCCGGGGCCGACCGCCTTCGCGGGCGCGTCGAACGTCTCGAGGACGTCCGGCGGCGTCGTGGGGGAGGACTGTGTCGACGTGCCGCCGCCGGGATGCCCGCCCGTCGGCGGCGGTGCCGACGGCTCTGGTTCCAGAACAAGCGGGAGATCGGGTGCCGACCGGTCCGCCGGCGGGGCGCCCGGATCTCCGGGAACCGTGCCGGGCGGCGGCGATGCGGGCGTGGGTGTCGACGCCTGCCCGGATGCCGCTGGCTGGACAGGTGCCGACGGCTTGTCGGACGCCGCTGGCTGGTCAGGTGTCAGTGACTGTGCCGGTGTGAGGAAGGGCAGGCCGGGGAGGAACCCGCCGGCCATGCCGCCGATCGCCGCGGGGACGGTCGGCACGGGCGCCGTAGCCCGCGGCCCGGTGGACTGTCGCTGGAAGTCGCCGCGCTCAGTGACCGTCGGGCTGGTCATCCCGTCGGCCGAACGTGCCCGGCTGGTCGGGTCAGGTGAGGTGCCGCCGCTCGCCGTCCCGGCCGTCGTGCCGCCGCGCCCCGCCGCGGTGCCGGCCCCGGACGGCCCGTCGGCCTCCGGGGCGGTGACGGCCAGCGCCGAGTCGACGTCGTGGATGATCCGCCGAGCCTTGTGCGCGCCGGATACCGAGCCGGTCGGCAGCGCGTCGAACAGCGCCTCGAGGCGCGTCGACTGGTCCGCGGCGAACTCGTTCAGGGTCGCCCGGGCGTCGCGGCTGCCCGCGAGCGCCTCCTCGATCAGGACCGCGCTCCCCGCCCCGGCCTCGTCGCACCAGTCGCGCAGCAGCCTGGTCACCGTGCCGATGTCCCCGTCCGCGGCCGGACGCCCCCCGGGCGCCGCGTGGCTCGGGGAGGAAACGGCCGGATCGGGGGTCGCGGCGCCCGCCGGCACCGATCCGCCCGTTCGCACCAGGCCGCCCGCGACCGGGTCGCCCGTCTGCTCTGGCGCCGCCTCTGTCGGCGGTACCCCGGCAGATCCGGGGCCGGGGGGCGTTGCTGGAAGTGGCTGGCCCGAGGGCGATGCGGCGGCACCGCCGCCGGCCGGGTCGCCGTTGGCTGCGTCGCCGTCAGTCGGGCCGCCGTCAGCCGGGCCGCCGTCAGCCGGGCCGCCGTCAGCCGGGCCGCTGTCAGCCGGGCCGAGGCCAGCCGTGGTTCCACCGGTGGCGGGGGAGTCGGTGCGCGTGCTGGCCGGTGGCCGGGCTGCCGGATGGACGACCGCGGCGAGCTCGTCCATCCGGTTCCGGGCGACGGAGAGCTGGATCTTGGCGCGATCGACGCGGTTGCCGGCCAGGCTGACCTGAATCTGCTCGACCTGCCGCTTCACTCCGTAGAGCAGCTCACCGGGCAGGGCCTGCTCGGCGCTCACGGCGACGCCCACCGTCGCGACCGAGACGGCCAGCGCCCCGACCAGGGCCGGCCGGGCGGCGCGCAACGCCTGCCGGACGCCCATCCCGCCTGGCCGGGTGACGAGCGCGGCGGGCCGAGGAACCGGTCGGGTCGGTCGGGTCGGCTGTGCCCGCCGGGTGCTCTCAGCCGCGCCGACGGTTTCCCTGCCGTTGCCCTCACCAACCTCGTGGGTGCCGCGGGCGCCGATCGGCTCGGCGAGGAGCATCGCCCGGATCTCGGCGCGGACCCGGGGGGACATCGCCGGCGCGGGCAGCGCACCGGGCAGCGCCCGCAGGGTCGCGACCGCGCGCGCCAGTTGCAGCTCGGTCTCGTCGAGGGGCTCACGCCGGCCGTCGAGCACCTCGGCGGTGCGTCCGGCCCGCCCCCCGCGCCAGCGCGGTCCGCGCCCTGCCGCCACGTCGCCCCCCGCGCTCCTCGTTCCCCTGCCCGCGGTCCCGGTGAAGATCGACCGTACCCGATCGTGGGTGCCGGTAACCGCGATCCCGGGCGTGTCTCGTCACGGGGACGAGTGGCCTCCTCACAGCGTGCCGCAATCGGTTCCAGGCGGAACTCACGCGGTGCCAGGTGGAACTCACACTCCGGCCCGCACCCGGCCCAGGGATCAGTTGCCTACGCGGAACTCCGTCTTGAGATGGACGGTGCTGCCCTTCTCGATCTTGCGGCCGGCCTTGGGGCTCTGCCCCGTGACCCGCTCCGCGAACCAGTTCGACCGGTCGGCGTTGAGCCCGAGGCGGTTGAGGATGCGCTCGGCGTCCGACCAGGACTTGCCCACCACGTTCGGGACCGTGACCATGACGCCGCTGCCGTCGCCGTCGTCGTCGTCGTCGGCCTCCTGGGCGACGAAGAGCGTCACCGCCCCGCCGGCGTTCACCCGCTGGCCGGGATCGGGCGACGAGCGGACCACATGACCGGGATCCACGCTGTCACTGGCGACATTGCTCTGCTGGACCGTGAGGTTGAGGTTCAGCGAGTCGAGGCGCGCCTTGGCCTCGTCGAAGGTCATCCCGATGATGTCGCTGGGGACGGCGACCGAGGACGGCCCGCTGCTGAGCACGAGCTTCACCGACGTGCTCGGGTCGACGACCGCCCCGGCCGCGGGCTCGGTGCGGACGACCTGGCCCTGCGGCACCGTGTCGCTCGCCTCGCTGCTGCGCCCGCCGTCCGCCAGCTTCGCCTCGGTCAGCTTCGGCAGTGCCTGGTCGACGGTCAGGCCGGCGAGGTCCGGCACGGTGGCCTTGGGGGCGCCGGAGCTCAGCCGCAGCGTCACGACGGCGCCGTCGCTGACCGCGGCACCGGTCTTCGGGTCCTGCTCGACGACGTGCCCCTGCGGGATCTGGGTGCTGGCGATCTCCGCTCCGTAGGTGAAAGCCAGGCCGACGTCCCGCAGGTCCTGCTCGGCGTCCGCCTTGGCCAGGCCGATCAGCAGCGGCACCTCGGGCTTCCCGCCGCCGACGAGCGCCCGCAGCATGAGGACCCCGAGCACGAGGCACACGACGACCACCCCGGCGATGACGGCCGGGCCGACCGGCAGCCGCGAGCCGGGCCCCGTCCGCTGCGCCCGCCGCCGTCCACCCGAGGACGAGCCGGAGCCCGTGCCCAGCATGCTGGTCGGGGCGACCTGCGGCCCGGCGGGCGGCCGGGGCGGTGCCGGACGCGGCGGCGCCGCCAGCGGGCCGGTGAAGCCGGAGTGGTACTCCTCACCGGCGTCCGGCGCCGGCAGGTAGGGCAGGATCGCGCGCAGCTCGGCCAGCAGCGCGGCGCCGTCGGCCGGCCGGTGGTTCGGGTCGCGGGCGGTGGCCCGCAGCGTCAGCGCGTCCAGCTCGGCGGGGACGTCCGGCACGACCGTGGACGGCGCCGGCACGTCACCGTGCACCGACTGGTAGGCGACCGACATCGGCGTCTCACCGGTGTGCGGCAGGTTGCCGGTGATCATCTCGAACAGCATCACGCCGGCCGCGTAGACGTCGCTGCGCATGCCCGCGGTGCCGTGCGTGACCTGCTCGGGGGCCAGGTAGCCGACCGTCCCCATCACCACTCCGCCGGTGAGGGCCGCCGTGGGATTGGTGACCGGCCGGGCCAGGCCGAAGTCGGCGACCTTCACCCGGCCGTCGTCGCCGAGCAGGATGTTCTCCGGCTTGATGTCGCGGTGGATGATGCCGGCCGCGTGCGCCGCGGCGAGCGCCTCGGCCACCGGCTCGAAGATCTCGACGACCTCGGCGACGGTGAGCCGCCCGCGCATCCCCAGGTGCTGGCGCAGCGAGCGCCCGCGGACCAGCTCCATCACCAGGTAGTGCAGGACACCGGCCGGGCTGGTGTCGGACCCCTGGTCGAGGATCGAGACGGCGCACGGCGTGTTCAGCCGCGCGACCGCGTTCGCCTCCCGGTGGAACCTGGCCACGAACTCCGGATCGTGGCTGAGGTTCGGATGCATGATCTTGAGGGCGACGAACCGGTCGAGCCGGTTGTCATGGGCGACGTACACCGTCGCCATCCCGCCGACGGCGAGCCGCTCCTGGGCGGTGTACCGCCCGTCCAGGAGACGACCTATGACGGGGTCGGCCACGGTGGAATCCACATGCACAGTTTACGATCGGCCGCCCGATCGGCCAGACAGTGGTCTTACTGCGCATTTGGCCGTGAGATGTACCCGAACGGGCGGGATGTTCGTCACAAAATCTGGAATTCGATCCGCGTGCTCGATCTCGGGCCCGCTCGGCGGGAGCCCGGTCGATACCGGCCCGGGTGAGCTCCCGGACGCCGTACCGGGACGCGTTGTCTGTCCGGGTTCGCCGGAGCCGCTGGTCCGCCGCGCGCGGCGGCTTAGACTGTGGCGTGACCGGGGAGCCCGCGGACGCGGGCTGAGAGGCCGGCCAGCATGCCGCCGGCGACCCGCATAACCCGATCGCGGTCATGCGCGCGTGGGGAGGAACCATCTGATGACACAGCGGGTCACCGAGGTCCGACGCGAGCCGGACAACTCCGACCATTCGGAGCGCGGTCATCCCGACCCGTTCCGGATCGCCGGCACCGTCTACGCCAGCCGGCTCCTCGTCGGCACCGGCAAGTTCGCGAGCCATCCGGTCATGCGCGACAGCCTGGTCGCCTCGGGGGCGGACATCGTCACCGTCGCCCTGCGCCGGGTCGACCTGAGCCGCGCGGGGGAGGGCGACGTGCTCGACTTCGTCCCGGCCGGCATGACGCTGCTGCCGAACACCTCCGGCGCGCAGGACGCGGCCGAGGCGCTGCGGCTGGCCCGGCTCGGTCGCGCGGCGACCGGGACGTCCCTGGTGAAGCTCGAGGTCACGCCGGATCCGCGCACCCTCGCGCCGGACCCGATCGAGACGCTGCGCGCCGCCGAGCTGATGGTCGCCGACGGGTTCACCGTGCTCCCGTACTGCTCGGCCGACCCGGTGCTGGCACGCCGGCTCGAGGAGGCCGGCTGCGCCACGGTGATGCCGCTGGGCAGCTGGATCGGTTCCAACCGCGGCCTGCGCACCCGCGACGCGATCGAGGCGATCGTGGAGACCGCCGGGGTCCCGGTGGTGGTGGACGCCGGCATCGGCGCGCCCTCCGACGCCGCCGAGGCGATGGAGATCGGGGCGGACGCGGTGCTCGTCAACACGGCGATCGCGATCGCCGCCGACCCGGTCGCGATGGCCCGGGCCTTCGCGCTCGCGACCACCGCCGGGCGGATGGCCCACCTCGCCGGCAGGCCGCGGGCGGGCAGCGCCACCGTGGCCGAGGCGTCCTCTCCGCTCACCGGTTTCCTGGGCGCGGTGCCCGGCGGTCTGCCCGGCGGGGCCGGCTGATGGCCAGCCCGGCAGGGCTGTTCGCCCGCGAGCTCGCCGCGCTCGACATCCCGGCGCTCGCCCGTGTCTCGGTCGAGGCCGACGAGGCGAGGGTCGACGCCGTCCTGCGCCGGGCCGTCGCCGCCGGGCGGCCCGACGCCGGCGGCCGGCTGGACATCGCCGACCTCGCCGTCCTGCTGTCGCCGGCCGCGACCGGGCGGCTGGAGGAGCTGGCGCAGGCGGCACGGGAGACGACGCTGCGCCGGTTCGGCCGGGCGGTGCGGCTGTTCGCCCCGCTGTACGTGTCGAACGCCTGCCTGTCGTCCTGCACCTACTGCGGGTTCGCCAAGGGGCTGGAGGTGGCCCGGCGCACCCTGACGGTCGACGAGGCCGAGGCCGAGGCGCGCCTGCTGGCCGACCGCGGCTTCCGGCACATCCTGCTGGTCTCCGGGGAGCACCGCGTCGAGGTCTCCGCCGGGTACCTGGTGGACGTCGTCGAGCGGCTGCGACCGTTCGTCCCCTCGATCTCGGTGGAGACCCAGACCTGGTCGGACGACACCTACAGCCGGCTGGTCGCGGCCGGGCTCGACGGCGTCGTCCACTACCAGGAGACCTACGACCGGGAGCGTTACGCGCAGGTGCACGTGGCCGGGTGGAAGCGCGACTACGACCGCCGGCTGTCCTCCTTCGAGCGGGCGGCCCGCGCCGGCGCCCGCCGCCTGGGCCTCGGCGTCCTGCTCGGCCTGGCGCCGGACTGGCGGGCCGACGTCCTCGCGCTCGCCGCGCACGCATCCTTCCTCGCCCGCCGCTTCTGGCGGACGGAGGTCTCGGTGGCGCTGCCGAGGATCAAGCCGAGCGCCAGTGGCTTCCCACCGACCGTCGTCGTCGGCGACGCCGAGTTCGTCCAGGCGCACGCGGCGCTGCGGCTGTTCGAGCCGGACGCGGCGATCTCACTGTCGACCCGCGAGCCGGCGGCCCTGCGCGACGGCCTGGTCCGCATCGCGGTGACCACGATGAGCGCGGGCTCGTCCACCGAGCCCGGCGGGTACGGCCGGCCCGGGACGGCGCAGGAGCAGTTCTCCATCTCCGACGAGCGCTCCCCGGCGGACGTCGCCGCGATGCTGGTCGGCGCCGGCTACGAGCCCGTGTGGAAGGACGCCTTCCCGCTGGTCGACGCCACCGGCTGACCGGCGATCCTCCGTCGCGGCGAGTCCGCGCCGCCCGCCGTTGTGGGCAGCGCGACTAGCGGGCGACACGGGACAGACCTGCCCAGTAGCCTCTCGGCCCATGGAGCGGGTGGGCTGATGGATCGCGTCGTCGTCGTCGGTGGCGGGCTGGCCGGAGGGCGAGCGGTCGTCGAGCTCCGCGCCCAGGGCTTCGCGGGCACGATCACGTTGGTGGGCGCGGAGGAGCATCGGCCGTACGACCGGCCGCCGCTGTCGAAGGCGGTGCTGTCGGGGCGGACGGACGACACCACGCTGCCCTTCGACCTCGACGGCGTGGAGCTCCTGCTCGGCCGGCACGCGACCGGGCTGCGCCCGGGTGTGCTGGAGACCGACGGCGGCGTCGTCGAGTTCGACGGGCTGGTGCTCGCGACCGGCGCCGCCCCGGTGCGGCTGCCCGGCCCCGGCGAGCAGCGGGTGCTGCGCACCATCGACGACGCCCTCGCGCTGCGCGAGGCGCTGACCCCGGGTATCCGGCTGGCCATCGTCGGCGCGGGCTGGATCGGCGCCGAGGTCGCCACGCACGCGGCGTCCGCCGGCGCGGCCGTGACCGTCGTCGAGGCCGGCTCCGCGCCGCTGCTCGCGCTGGGTGCCGAGATCGGCGGGTACACGGTCCCCTGGTACGCCAAGGTGGGGATCGACCTGCGGCTCGGTGCCGCGGTCGACGAGATCCGGGCGGACGGGCTCGCGCTGGCCGGGGGCGAGTTCGTGCCTGCCGACGTGGTGGTCGTGGGAGTCGGCGTCCGCCCGGACGTCGCCTGGCTGGAGTCGTCGGGTCTGCCGCTGGACCGCGGCGTCGTCGTCGACGAATGGCTGTCGGCGGTGCCCGGCGCCAGGGCGGCCGACGCCGGCGGGCCGGGCACGGCCGACGGGGCCGGCGGCTACCGGCCGGATTCGGTCGTCGCGGTGGGGGACTGCGCCGCGTGGTGGTCCCGGCGCTACGACCGCCGGTTGCGCGTCGAGCACTGGGAATGCGCCCAGGAGTCGCCGCGGGTCGCCGTGGCCACCCTGCTGCGTTCGCTGGCCGGCGGTGACGGGCCGGCGCAGGCCGGCGACCAGGCCGAGATCTACGATCCCGTCCCGTACTTCTGGTCGCAGCAGTTCGGGCGCATGATCCAGTTCGCCGGGATGCCCGGCGCGGACAGCACGCTGGTGCTGCGGGGGGATCCGACCGCCGTCGCGCCGGAGGGCGCGAAGCGGGCGCCGGGCTGGTCGGCGGGCTGGTTCGCCCCGGACGGCGAGCTGGTCGCTCTGGTGACCGTCGCCCGACCACTGGACATGGTCGCCGGCCGGCGGATGCTGCTCGCCGGCGTGGCGCCGGACGCCGAGCGGTTCGCGGACCCCGCGGTCGCGCTGAAGGAGCTCCAGCCCGCGCAGCCGGTGTGAGACGGGCGCCGCCGGCCGCTCCGAGCGGCCGGCGGTCTTTGCCATGCCCGCAGTTGACTACTTTCCGTAAAAGTATTGTTTACTTTTTGTCGTGGAGTGCGTGGCGTGCTCGCGTGTCGTGAACCCACTGTTCCCGTCCGGGTGGGTTCTGACTAAAGTGCCCCCCGTGCCACGCATTCACCTGGTGTCGAACCTTCCCGGCGTGAATGCGCTCGGTGATCATCTACGGGCCGCCGGGCTCGGGCCGACGTCGGCCCGCTCGGCCGACGCGCTGCTCGTCCTCATCGACCGCCCGCTCGACCACGTCGAGCAGGAGCTGCTCGACCGGGCCCGGCAGTCCGTGCCCGTCCTGCTGGCCGGGCCGACCGTCCGGTCGCTGTCGCCGGACAGCCCGCTCATCGACGCCTCCGGGCTCACCCCCGGCCGGGTGACGCCCCTCTACGACCTGCCGCTGATCCCCGGTCCGGACGGCGCCGCCGTGGCCGCCCGCCTCGGGGACTTCCGGCCCCGGGAGTCCTGGGTCATCCCGGAGAAGGTGGCCGAGGACGTCGAACGGCTGCTCATGGTGCGCCACGAGATGGGGGAGCACCCGATCTGCACCTGGCGGCCGTCCACCGGCCTGGGCATCTTCACCCTCGGGGCCGGCGAGGAACTGCTCGCCGATCCCCGCTACCAGCGGCTCGTCGGCCGCTGGCTGCGCCACGCGCTCGGCGTGACCGACGCCGGGCCGGTCAAGGTCGGGCTCATCGGCGCCCCGGACGTCTTCGGCGTGCACATCGACGCCGTCGACGCCGTCGAGGGCCTGGAGCTGGCCGCCCTCTGCGACGGCGGGATGGCCCGCCCGCCCGGCCAGGACACCGACCGGCCGGCCCGCCGGGTCGACGACCCCGACGACCTGGTCAACGACCCCGAGCTCAACCTGGTGATCGTCGCGACCCCCACCCACACCCATGTCGAGTGGGCCCGCCGCGCGCTCGAGGCCGGCAAGCAGGTGGTCGTGCACGCCCCGATGTGCCTGTCGACCCACGAGGTGGACGAGCTGACCGAGCTCGCCCAGAGCCGCTCGCTGCTGCTCGCCGTCTACCCCGACGGCCGGGACGACCCAGGTCACCGGGCGATGCGCACGGCCGTGCACCGCGGGGACGTCGGCGAGGTGATGTGGATCGACGTCTTCTCCGGTGGCCTGCGGCGGCCCACCGGCACCTGGCACGACGACGAGCGGATCAGCGGCGGGCTGATCTTCGACCGGGGCGCCGTGCAGCTCGGCCGCGTCCTCGATCTCGTCGACGACCAGGTCGAGTGGGTCAGCGCCTTCGGGCACAAGCGGGTGTGGCACCACGTCACGAACGCCGACCACGCCCGGGTGCTCCTCCACTTCGCCGGCGGCTGCGAGGCCCAGGTGACGATCTCGGACGTGGCCGCCGCCGCGCGGCCCGGCACCCAGGTGCTTGGCAGCATCGGCTCGTTGCTCGCCCGCGACGCCCGCGACGCCCGCGACGGCCACGGCGGGGCGCCGCGGTCACCGCGGCTGCTCGCCCACGACGGGACGCGCACCGCGCTGTCGACCGGGCCGCACGACGCCACGAGGTTCCATCGCGAGCTCGCGGACTGCCTGGTCGCCGGCTGGCCACTGGCCGAGCAGCAGCCGGAGGACGCCCGCCGGCTGGTCGCGGTGCTCGAGGCGGCCCGCAGGTCGGCGGCGGCCGGCGGCGCGCAGATGGCGCCCGGCTGACCAGCCCGGCGCAGGGGTCAAAGCAAACCGGAACGCAACGGTGTTTACTGTTGACCATGGATTGGCTGAACGTGCCCGACGTGGCCGAGAATCTGGGAGTGCCCGTCACCCGGGTGCGCCAGATGGTGCGCGACCGCACCCTTCTGGCCCGGCGGGTGGACGGCGTGCTCAAGGTGCCCGCGGCGTTCATCCAGGACGGCGCGGTGGTCAAGGGCCTGCCCGGGTTGCTCACGCTGCTCTTCGACGCCGGCTACAACGACGACGAGGCCCTCGACTGGCTGTTCCGGGAGGATCCGAGCCTGCCGGGCACCCCGGTTCAGGCGCTGGCCGAGAACCGCGGCAAAGAGGTCAGGCGGCGCGCGCAGGCGCTGGGGTTCTGACCGGGCCGGCCCGCCGAACCCGCCCGGCCAGGGGCGCCCGCTCCCGTAGGGTCGGGTGCATGGCCGATCGTCCGAACCGGGCGGAGCTCGATCCGTCCCCGGGACCAGCAGCCGTCAGCACCGCCCCGGCCGGTGGCCCGGGCGGCGCGCGGATCGTCGTCAACGGGCAGCCGCGGGAGGTGCCCGCCGGGCTCGCCCTGCCGGACCTGCTCGTCCAGCTCGGGCTGCGGCCCGGCTCGGTGGTCGTGGAACTGCGCGGCACCGCACTCACCCCGTCGGAGATGCCTTCGGTCCACCTGGCCGACGGCGACACCCTGGAGATCGTCCGTGCCGTCGCCGGGGGCTGAGTCGCTGCGCGCGCGTCGGATGGCCCGCCTCCTCGACGCCCGCCTCTACCTGTGCACCGCGCGTCGCGGCGACGAGGGAAGCTTCCTCGAGGACGTGCTCGGCCTGCCGGGCGCGCCCGCCGTCGACCTCGTCCAGCTCCGGGAGAAGGGGCTGGAGTGGCGCGAGGAGCTCGCCGGGCTGACCCGGATGCGGGAGGCCGCGGACCGGGTCGGTGCCCTGGTCAGCGCCAACGACCGGGCCGACGTCGCCGCCTTCGCGGGCGTCGACATCCTGCATGTGGGGCAGGACGACATCCCGCCGCGGCTGGCGCGGACCATCGTCGGGGCGGACGCGCTCATCGGGCTGTCCACGCACGATCCCGAGCAGTTCCTGGCCGCGCTCGCGGACCCGGACGTCGACTACGTGTGCGTCGGCCCGGTGCACGCCACGCCGACCAAGGAGGGCCGTCCACCGGTCGGGATGGGCCTGCCGCGGCTCGCCGCGCGGCACGCCCCGCCGTTCGAGCCGGGGGCCAAACCCTGGTTCGTCACCGGCGGTGTGGACGCGCGGACCCTGGACGCCATCCTCGAGACCGGCGCGCGCCGGGTCGTGGTGGTGCGGGGCATCACCGAGGCCGCGAATCCGGGAGCCGCCGCCACCGCGCTCGCCGAACGCCTGCGCTCGGCCTGACCGGGGGAGGGCGTCCGCGGTGAGCCGCCTCGGTCACTTCGGCGGTCTGGGCCACTTCAGCTACCTCGCCGTGCTGCTGGGGTGCCTGGTGGCGACGGCGCCGCTGGAGATCCTGCTGCGGACGAGGGTGTATGCGCGCCCCCGCCGCCTCCTGCTGTCGGTGGCGCCGGTGCTGGTCGTCTTCGTCGGGTGGGATCTGTACGCGATCGCGCGCGGCCACTGGGCGTTCGACCCGCGGCGCACCACCGGGGTGCTGCTGCCCGGCGGCCTCCCGCTCGACGAGGTCCTCTTCTTCGTCGTGGTCCCCGTGTGTGCCGTGCTCGCGCTGGAGGCCGTGCGCGCCGTCACCGGCTGGCAGGCGGGCGACGAGCGGGCTGGCGCCGAGCAGGTGGACGGCGAGCAGGTGGACGGCGAGCGTGCCGGCGACAGGCCGGCGGACGGGGCCCGCGGGCCGGGATGAGCTACACCGCGCTGGCCGTCGTGGGCGTCGTCGTGAGCGTGCTGCTGGACCTGCGGATCCTGCGTACCCGGCTGCTCACCCGCCGGCTGTTCTGGACGGCCTACGCGATCATCGTCTTCTTCCAGCTCGTCACGAACGGCATCCTGACCGGCTTCGACATCGTCGTGTACGACCCGGACGCGATCGCCGGGCCCCGCCTCGTGTTCGCGCCGGTCGAGGACCTGCTGTTCGGGTTCGCGTTGGTAACCCAGACGCTGGTGTGGTGGGTTTGGTGGGGATTTCGTCACGGAAACGAGTGAATCGGGGTCCTGTATCCACTTTTGGGCCTACGCTCGGACCCAATGGAACAACGGATGGCGGACGAGATCAGTCCCGCTGGCCGGCACCGTTCTCCCTGGGGGCGCTCCAAACGGATCCTCCCCATCCGGTGGGGGCGGGTCGCGGCCGCGGTGGGGGCCGCGGCGGCCCTGGCCACGACCCTGTTCCTGATCCACAACAGCGGGTCGGGGCCGGCGTCCGCGGTGCGGGACCCGGCCGGTGCGCGGACCAGCATCGTCGTGTCGACCTCCGTCGCGTCCCCGCCGGTTCCCTCGCCGACGGCGAACGGCCCCGTCCCCGTCGGGGCGTTCGGGGCATCCGGGCCGCCCGAGCCCGTGGAGAGCTCCGGGGTCTCGGCGTCTCCCGAACCGTCCCAGGCGGGCGGCACGTCCGCGCCGGCTCGCCCGGGAGCGGGCACGGGCGGCCCGCGCGGGACCCCGCCGGCCGGGCCGGCGATCGGGCTGAGCCGCACCGACGTCGACTTCGGCGAGGTGGAGTCGACGATCAGGCTCGACGTGCTCGGCGTCGGGACGTCACCGGCGCGCGTGCGCGTTGGCGACACGCCCGGGTGGGTCAGCGTCGTCCCGGGGCAGGACGTCGTCGGTCCGGGCGCGCAGGTGCCGCTCGTGGTCACCCTCGACCGGGCGGTGGCTCCGCCGGGCTCGATCGACCTGGACGTCCCGGTCTCGGCCGTCGACGGCTCCGGCGGCGGGAACCTGCGGATCACCGCGCGGGTCTCCGGGGCACCGGGGCTCAGCGGCGTCTCGGCCGCGCCGACCACGATCCTCCCCAGCGGCTGCGCCGGTGATCAGGGCACCACACAGGCGACAGTGACCGCCACGGTCGTCGACCCGACGGGCGTCCTCGGCGTCGAGGTGCGCACCCGGGCCCCGGACGGACAGGCCACCACCACCCCGCTCCAACTGGGCGCGGCGGTGGACGACCGGTCGACCTGGTCCGGGCCGATCGGGCCGGTGCCGGCGGCGGGGACGATCACCTACACCGTGGTGGCGACCGACCTCGACGGACGGAGCTCGACGACCGACGGGTCCGTCGAGGTGCGCCCCTGCCCGGCCGGCTGACCGCCGGAGGCCTGCGGCTGACCGCCGGAACGGCGCCGCCCGGCTCGGGGGGTGCCGGGCGGCGCGGGCTCATGGTCTCATCCGCCGGGCGCGGGACCAAGGCTCGGTGCGGACTCGATGCTCACGGTCCCGTATGCGCGTTCGCGGCGGCGGGATCGGACCGGTCCCCGTTCGTGGCGGCGATGGCCTCCCGGCCGGTCCCGGCCGGCGCTGATCTCGTGGCTGGCACTGATGCCGTGGCCGGCGGGCCGGGTGCTGTCCGGCGGAACAGGCGGCTGGCAGTGATCACTCCGGCCGCGCTGCCCGCGGCGACGTCCGGCGGGGTCAGTCCCGGGCGCAGTCGTTCCTGTACCCGCAGATACTTCATCCCGGCCCGCAGGTCGGCGTCGTTGCGGAGCCGGATGACGAGGGTGAAGGCGCTCAGCGCGGTGGTGTCGAACAGGCCGGTGGTGTAGATCAGCTGCACTCCGAGCCGATCGGCCACCGCGAGCTGCAGGTCCAGCAGGTAGGCGGCGCTGGCCCGTCCGATCGGGTTGTCGAGGAAGAGGACGCCGGCGTGCCGGGCGCGCAGCCGTCCACGGTCGTTGGCCCGCAGCGCGGCCATGGTGCAGTACAGGATGATCGCCGCGGTGAGCTGCTGGCCGCCGGAGAACACGTCGCCGAGCTGGGAGACCCGCACCCGCTCGGTGCGCAGCACCGCGTCCGGCTTGAGGATCTCGACCCGCACCCCGCCCGGGAGCGCGGCGCGGACGCCGCGCAGCAGCAGCGTCATGCCGTCCCGGCGGGCCCCGGCCGTACCGGGCCCGCCGGGGGAGACCGCGACGGTACCTGTGGACGCCGGCCCTGGGGTGGCCGAACCGCGCGCGGCGGCGTCCACCACCTCGCCGAGCGCGTCGGTGAGCGCCACCGGGTCCGGCTCGGCGAAGGTGATGCGCAGGAACTCCTGGCCCGACCAGTCGCCGAGCCGGTCGGGTAGCCGGGACAGCCGCTGCGCCGAGCGCAGCGTGCCCAGCGAGGCCCGCACCATGCCCTCGAGCCGGGCCACGATCGCGGCCCGGTTGCGGCCGATGTGCGCCAGGTCGTCGTCGAGGCTGCGCAGGCGCGGCGCGAGAGCCGCGGCCCAGTCGGCGGCGTTCGCGGCCACGGCGTCCCGGCCGGCCCGCACCATCTGCCGGCGGGCCGGCGAACGGACGGACTCGAACCGGTCGGTGGCGGCCCAGGCCGCCACGGCGTCGGCGGCGGCCCGCACCCGTCCCGCCGCCTCGCCGTGCGCCGCCACCGCCTGCCGCCAGGACGACCGCAGCTCGCGGGCCATCGCCGTGGCCGCGGCCGTGTCCCCGTCGAACGCCTCCACGCCGCCCGGCCATCCGGCGGAGCCAGCCGGCGCGGCAACGGCGCCGTTGCCGCGTCCGACGCTGGTGCCCGTGGCGTCTCCGGCATTGGTGCCCGCGCGGCCTCCGGTGCTGGTGCCCGCGCGGCCTCCGACGTCGGCGTCCGCACGTTCGCCGACGCCGGTGTCGGAACGCTCGCCGGCACCCGTGCGTTCGCTCGTGCCGGCTACGGCCGACTCGGCGTCCGCGCGCAGCTCGGACAGCGTCTCGGTGACGAGACCGAAGGCGTCCACCTCACGTTCGTGCGCCGCGGCGTGGCGCTCCAGCTCGTCCAGCGCGTCCCGGGCCGCCCGGACGGCGGCCTCCGACTCGTGCAGCGCCTCGATGGCGGCCCGGTGCGCGTCCCGCGACTGCTCCATCGTGGCGGGGCCCTCGTCCCGCGCGAGTGGCCGCGCTCCGGCGTCGGTCACCTCGGCGGCGGTGTGGCGCAGCTCCTGCCGCAGTCCGCCGAGCCGCTCCCGCGCCGCGTCGAGCTCGCGGCCGAGGTCGGCCGCGACGCGCCGGGACGCGGCCTGGGCGGTCGCCCGCGCTGCCGCGTCGCCGCCGTTCGGACCGGCCAGCAGCGCCGCCGAGCGGGTGCGGACGGCGGCGGGCAGCCCCTCCACGGCACCGCGTGCCGCCGCCTGCGCCCGCCGCGCGCGATCCAGTTCGCCGCGGAGGTCCGCACCCACCTCGACCTGCGCGTACGCCCGCTCGGCCGACTCGTAGACAGCGCGCAGCAGCGGAACCTGCGGCGGCGGCCCGCCCACTCCGGGCCCGGCTCCGTAGCCTCCGTGGCCGTCCCCGGCGCCGTCCGCGCCGTGGATGTCGCTGTCGATGTTGCCGCTGTCGATGTCGGCGCTGTCGATGTCTCCGCCGCCGACCACCTCGGCCGACTCCGCCCGCGCCACCCGGGCGTTGCGCGCGGCGTCGTCGGCCCGCCGCAGCGCGTCCTGCGCCGCCGCCCGCGCTGCCGCGGCCCGGGCGCGGTGCTCCTCGGCCTCGGTGGACCGCTCGGCCGCGGTCGCCTCCAGCCGCGTGATCTCGCTGTCGGCTCCCACCGACTCCCCGACGGCGCGGACGAGCAGGTCGAGCGCGGCGGCGCGGGCCGTGCGCTCCTCCTCCACCGCACGCAGGCGTTCGACCTCGGCGACCGCCCGCTCGGCGGCGCGGACGGCCTCCCCGACCAGCTCGCGGGCGGCCGCCAGCGCGTTCTCGGCGACGTCGACCGCGTCCTGGCCGGCGCGGGCGGCGGCACGCAGCCCCGCGACCCGTCCCGGCGGGTTGGACCGGCGCCAGCCGGCGACCGCCGCGGCGAGCTCGCGGTCAGCCCGCGCCCGCGCGCTCAGCTCGGCCGCCTGCGCGCTGCGCTCCTCGTGTCGACGCCGGACGGACTCCCGCTCGGCCGCGGCGGCGGCCCGGTCGTACAGCGCCGGGTTCGGCGGGACGAGGAACGCCCGCCCGCGAAGAGGGCCCGCGGGGTCGGCGTTGTCAGGGTGGTCGGCGTTGTCAGGGTGGTCGGTGTGGCTGGGCGACGCCGCGTCCGACAGCAGCTCGGCGGCACCGACGACGATCGCGCAGTCGGGGAGCAGCCGAGCCGCGGCCAGCGCGGCGTGCGCCGCGCCCACGTCCCAGCCGGCCGGCACGACGACGCCGTCCACCAGATCGGGGCGGGCCGCGAGCACGCGCTCGCGTTCGGTCGCGGCGACCGCCCGGGAGAGGTGCTGCCATCCGGAGACCGCGGGGATGCCGGCCCGGGTCAGCACCGCGAGGACGTCGCCGACCGCCGGTCGCGCCGGCCGCAGGTCCCCGTCACCGAGCGCGTTGAGCACCCGCAGGTCCGCCTCCGCGTCGACGGACAGCGCCAGCTGGCGTTCCTCGGCGGCCAGGACCGCCGCCGCGAGCGCGTCCAGCGCGGCGGGCGCGTCGGTGTCCAGGTCCACCGCGTCGAGGTGGTGCGCGGCATCGAGCTGGTCCGGCTCGTCCGGTCCGGTACCGAGGCCCAGCAGGGCGGCGATCCGGCCGTCGGCGGTCAGCGCGCGTGCCCCGGCCAGTGCCTGCTCGAGCTCGCTCGTGAGCCGGGTGAGCTCGGCGCGCGCGGTGTCCAGCTCGCGTTCGGCGGCGCGGGCGCCGTCCTGGGCCCGTTCCCGGTCCGTGGAGCGGGTCGCGGCCGCGAGCGCGTCCTGGACGGCGGCGCGCGCCTCCTCCGCCGCCCGCGCGGCCTCGGCGGCCGCCGACTGGGGATCGATGTCAGCGGAGGGGAGCAGGCCGTCCCGGACCGCCTCGGCCAGCACCCGCGCGGACCGGGCGCGTCGCTCGCGCAGCGCCGCCGCGCCCGCGCGTGCCGTGGCCGCTCCGTCGGCGGCGACACGGTCCGCCGCCGCGGCCGACTCGGCGGCCAGATCGTGGGCCGCGGCGGCCGCGCGCGCCCGGCTCTCCTCCGCATCGGAGGCGGCCGCGAGCCGGGACAACCCGACGACCAGGGCACGGGCGGCGGCGTCCCGGTCGGCCAGGGCCGGCGCCGAGCGGGACTCGGCCTCCTCGACGAGCCGGGTCAGCCGCCCGGCCTCGCTCGAGGCGGCCGCGTGCCGGAGGACGTCCTCGGCGGCGCGCCAAGCGTCCAGCTCCTCGTTGGCCTCCGCGAAACGCTCGACGAGCTCGTCGCGGGTCGCCTCGGCCTCGGTCAGCCGCAGCTCGGAGACCCGCAGCCGCGCCGCGAGCTCGGTGTCGACCGCGCGCCGCCGGGCCCGCTCGGCCTCCTCGACGGCGTCCCGGCCGGACTGGCCGCGGGCATCCAGCTCGACCGCCCCCACGCGGTCGAGCGCGATCCGCGCCTCGACGGCCCCGGCCGCGCCGCGCACCGTCGTCAGCAGCGTCCGCAGCCCCGCCGCGGACTCCACGCGCGCCCCGACCGCCTCGACCAGCGGGTCGAGCCGTTCGAGCGCGCCGGCGACGAACTCCCGCTCGGCGTCGAGTGCCGCCCGCTCGGCGAGCTTCGCCGCGTAGCCGTCGACGACCTCGGCGACGCCGGCGGGATCCTCCGGCGGGGTGACGGCGCGTAGCAGGAAGTCGACGAACTGCTCGTCGCTGTTGAACGCGAACGCCTCCGCGGCCTCTCCCTCGCCCGCGTTCATCGCCCGCTGGTAGCGGAACAGCTCCGGGTCCAGGCCGATGGCGTCGAGGTTCTCGCTCCAGGCGCCCTGGTTCGTCTCCCAGGTCATCGCCAGCTTCGGGTCCGCCGCGCCGGCCTCGGCCAGCCGGGTGCGGAAGCCGGCGAGCGTGATCAGCCGTCCGTCGCGGACGAGGGGGAGGCTGGCGATGTCCAGCTCCGCGCTCGGCCGGAAGGAGTACCAGGCCTCGGCGAGGCGGGACGCGTCCCCCGTCGCCCGCCCGCGCCACTCGCTGACCTTGCCGGTGACGACCCGTTCCCCGGTGACGGCGTGCTGCCACTCGCAGACGACATGCCCGCAGTCCCGGGCGAGGACGAAGTTGTCCAGCACACGGCCGTTCGAGGTGCCCACGACCTGCCGCCGGCCGGGGAGCACCACCGAAAAGATCAACTTCATCAGGACGCTCTTGCCGCCGCCGTTCTCCAGGAACAGCACAGACGCGGGCGACGGCCGGACCGGGCGGCTCGACTGGCCAGCCTGACCAGGCTGAACGGCCGGTACGGCGGTGTCGGTCACCCCGCCGGCAGCGACAGCGCCGGGAGTCCTCAGGCTGGGTGCGCTCCCGTCGGACGGGGGCGCGCCGCCGGCCCGTTGTGCCGTGTCCTCACTGTTACCGTCCGTCTCCGGGACGGCCACGCCGGCGCTGAAGAGCGCATCCTGGCGGTGTCCGGTGACCGGCGCTCCTACCCCGGAGAAGTCGAGAAGAACATCGCCGAACCGCGCCCCGGGCGGCCCGATCGAATGGAGTCGCACCCTGGAGAGCTCAAACATCGTCCGCCTCCGGTGCCACGCGCTGTGGCCCGCTCGTTCTGCCTGCCTCGGTTCCGGGCAGGACGGGCTCGGCCGCGAGCACCCGGACACCCCCCGAGCCGTCGGCCACCGTCACGACGCCGAGGTCGAGCAGTTCCTCGAGCGCCGCGTCGGCCGCCAGCTCGCGCACCTGTATCTGGTAGCGCGCCGTGGTGCGAAACGTGCCGCCGGCCTGCTCACTCACCGGCACCAGGCAGCCGGAGTCGGCGAGGAAGCCCATCGCCCGGGCGATGATCCCGGTGGTCGACCCGGCGAGCCGGCGGGCGTCGCGGGTCGTTCCCGCCGCCGGGCGGCGCGAGTACAGGCGCCAGGCGGCCTCGAGCGTCCGTCGGCCGTCCCCCGGGTCGGTCTCGGTGTCCGGGTCGGCGGCGACCCGCTCCTCGAGCAGCCGGCAGGCCTCGCGGACGAACGCGTCCACGCCCCCGACACTGACCCGGCCCACATAGGAGTCGTCGAGCAGATCGGCCGGGCGGGGGAACGCGAGCGCGGCGACGGCGAGCTGCGCGACCGCGTGCAGGAGGCGCTCGGCCGACCGGTGTTCCCCGCCAGCCCGCCGCGCGTAGTCCGTCATCCGGACGGTGAAGGCGGAGTCCTCAGCTCCCGCGACCACCAGGCCCGCCCGCTCCGCCACGTCCAGGACGACCAGCCCGAGACCACCGGCGACAGCCTGGGTCAGCGCCGCGAACTCCTGGTCCCGCAGATGCCGGCGCACGAGCTCGGCGTACGTCCCGTCCCGTGCCGGCACCAGCTTCGGCCGCAGGCCGTAGGCGATCAGGCGGGCCGCGTCGAACGCGTCGCCGTGCTCGCGCCGGGCATCCCGCTCGGGGGCAGTGGGGGCCTCGAGACGAGGGCTGGCCGCGCCCGGGGTGTGCTCCAGCGCGGCGATGGGCTCATGGGTGGCTGTCACGACTATTTCCGGATCATGGTGGGTGGGGGAGCGGGGCCGCCGGCATCGGTGCCCTCGGCGCCGATGCGCACCCGGCCGACGAGGAGGTCGGAGCCACCGAACCAGGGGTCATCCAGTTCGACGCCGTCGTCGACGGCGACCGACACGACGTCGTCACCCTGGCGCGCGGCGGCGGAGACCTGCGGGCTCAGCGCGTGCGCGGCGAGCAGCACCACCAGCTCGGCCACGTCCGCGCCACCCGCCCGCCTGGCCTGCGCGAGGAGCTCCGACAGTCGCCGCGGCGCCTCCGGCGCGATCTCCAGGATGGCCGTCGCGGCCGACCAGGTCTCGTCGTCGAACCGTGCCGGCTCGCGCAGCGAGACCAGGTCCGCCTCGACCACCGGAGGCCCGAGCACCTCCTGTTCGGCGGGTGGCGCCAGAAGCCCGTCGACCAGATCGACGAGGCGTACGGCCCGAGGCGTGCGCACTCCCACGGCTGCCGGGAAGAAGGCAGTGGCCGGAGCCGCCGCCGTCGCCACCGGCAGAGCCAGGACGGGCATCAGGACCTGCGTGTAGAGGTCGATCCCGTCGCGCGCGGGAACATCCGCGAACTGCTGGCGGTCCTGCTCGGCGCGGAAGACCGCGCCCGCCTCGAGCAGCCGCGCCTGGAGCTGGGTGTGGCGGCGGACGCAGTCCGCCACGATCGCGACCAGCTCGGCGGCCTGCCGCTTGTGATCGGCGTCGTCGGCCGCGTCGCGGTACCGCCGAATGTGGGTCAGGATCGCGTTCTCGTGCCGGTACCGCTGCTCGACGTGGCTGAGTGCCTCATCCAGCAGCACCGGTACCGCGCGCAGCCAGTCGACCGCCAGCACGTTGCGCCGCGTCGCGTCGAGCTGTCGGCGCAGTTGCTCGGCGTACTGGACGGTCCGGTACCGCGCCGATTCCGCCGCCGTTCTGGCGTCGGCCAGCCGGCCGCGGCGGATCAGGTTGTCCAGCGTCACCTCGGCCGCGATCTGCGCGGAGGTCACGTCCGTGTCCAGCGCGCCGACGAGGACGGTTACCGCCTCGTCCGTGGCGCGCAGATACAGCTCGCCGCCGCTGCCCGTCAGCTCGACGAGCAGCTTGAAGTCGAACCGCCGGCGCACGTAGCGGCCGTCGGCCCGGTAGGTGCCGTAGATGACGTCGAACCCGCGGTCGACGCTGCCGACGTTGATCAGGTTGCTCAGCACCCACCGGGCGACCCGCTCGTGCTCGGCGCGGGGCCGGTCGGGTGCCTGGTCGGCGGCCAGCGGGACGAGCTTGCGTAGCACCTGCTCGTGGTCCGCGCCCCGGTCGAAGTCCATGGCCACGGTGACCAGGTCGATGGCGTGCAGCGCGAGCTCGGCCATCGCGTAGACGTCGAAGTCGGCGCCCTCCAGGTACGACTTCCTGGCGTCCAGGTCGTGCAGCGGCTGGGTGAGCGCGAGCGCCTTGCGGCGCCGGGTCATCCCGGTGTCGGCGACCGCCGCAGGCGCGACGGTCGCGATGGTTCCGGGGTTCATCGACTGGCCCGGTCCCGGCCGACCAGGTGACGCGGCACGACACGGGCCGTCCCGGCCGAGTCCGGCGGCGCCTGGCGGATCTCCATCTCTGGCACCCTAGCCGGGCGCCGATCCTGCCCCGCGCGGGCAGGTGTGGTCCTGGCCAGGGCATGCGCGAACCAACCCACCGGTGCGTGCGCCGGCCTGAATCCGGGGCGGCACAACGAAGTGAGGTCGGAACGAGACAAGTGCGGGGAGGGGATGCCGCGGGCCCGAGCTCGGGACTACGCTCACGACATGTCATCGGTGTCGCTGTCCAAAGGCGGCAATGTCTCGCTCAGCAAGGTCGCGCCCAACCTGACGGCTGTTACCGTCGGTCTCGGTTGGCAGGTCCGTCAGACCACCGGCGCGCCGTACGACCTCGATGCCTCGGCGATCGTCGTGGGTGATTCGGGCCGTGTGCTGTCGGACAGCCACTTCGTGTTCTTCAACAACCTGGTCAGCCCGGACGGCGCCGTGACCCACCTGGGGGACAACCTCGTAGGCGGCGGTGGGGGCGACGACGAGCAGATCAACGTCGATCTCCGGATCCTCTCCCCGCAGGCCAGCAAGGTGGTCTTCGCGGTTTCGATCTACGACGCGGACGCCCGGCGGCAGACCTTCGGCCAGGTCCGCGAGGCCTTCATCCGGGTGGCGGACGCGACGACCGGCGCCGAGGTCGCCCGGTACGACCTCACCGAGGACGCCTCGACCGAGACCGCGATGATCTTCGGTGAGCTCTACCGCTACGGCGTTGAGTGGAAGTTCCGGGCCGTCGGGCAGGGCTACGCGTCCGGCCTGCGCGGAATCGCGCTCGACTTCGGCGTCAACGTCTCCTAGCAGGCTGTCCCGGCGTCTGCCGGCGGGCCGCTCCCCGGGCTGCGGGAAGCCGGGAGCGGCCCGGCGGCGGCGCCCGGTGGCTCGCCCCTGGGCGTCCGAGCCGCGGGCGGGTCGTTTGTCGAAAAGCAGTCTGCCGTGCTGCGGTCTCTGGCACGATGGCCGCATGGTGTCTGGAGAGACTCCGAGGCGGCCTGCCGCCGTGCAACTCGGCCCGCGCGGGCTTGCGCGAGGCTTGCCGCCACTGCTGGCCCGGCTGATCGTGTGCGGCCCGGATCTCCGCTCTCGGCCTCGCCACCACCCCCTATTCACGAGTGGCCCGTAACCGTCACGTCGCGGGTCGGCTGTCACTTCTCTCGAGCGACTGTCGCGGTGCTTCCAGCGGGCGTTGTCGCGTGTTTGTTTCTCTGCGTCCGGCCGTCTCGAATGTGGCGCGGGGCGAGCATTTCGGAGGTAGTCTGCGGGTGAATGTAATTCTGCGGTAATTCCCGGATTTTCCCTCGGGATCCGGGTAATTGGCCGAGAGCAAAGCGCCATCAAAACTCCGGGCTACCGGTTGAGGCAATCAGTGTTGGACCAATGCTGGAATAGTCGCTATTCTTGCCTCCGGATCTTCTGAGGAGGAACATTGGTCGAGGTCATCGGTGTGGGTTTCGGGCGCACCGGAACGCTCTCGCTCAAGGCTGCTCTCGAACAGCTCGGCCACGGCCCTTGCCATCACATGGACGAGGTCCTCTCCCGCCGGGAGACGGTTGCCGACTGGATAGCGGCGGCAGAGGGCGGCGCCGCGGACTGGGATGCCCTGTACCGCGACTACCGGTCGACGGTCGACTGGCCGGGAGCCTTCTTCTGGCGCGAGCTCGTCGCGCACTACCCGTCGGCCCGGGTCATCCTGACGGTCCGGGATCCCGGGAAGTGGTACCAGAGCGTCTCGAACACGCTGTTCCGGGCCGGCTCGGCGCGGCCGACGGTCGCGAACCCCGAGGCGACGCGGGTCATGAAGATGATGGACCTGATCGTGTGGGACGGCGTCTTCAAGGGCCGCTTCCAGGACAGGGAACACGCACTGCAGGCGTTCGAGGAGCACAGCGAGGCGGTACGCCGTGAGATTCCGCCCGACCGCCTGCTGGTTTTCGACATCGCCCAGGGCTGGGGTCCGCTGTGTGAATTCCTCGACGTGCCGGTGCCCGCCGGTGAGTTCCCGCGGCTGAACGACCAGGAAACCTACGCGGCGAAGCACCGCGCGCGGCTCGCCGCGGCGATGAACCGGGGCGCCCCGCCCGCGTGAAAATACCCAGCTAGGCCGGTCGATCCGGTGGCGGAGCGCTCAGGGGTGACGGATCCCTGCGCGCGGCCACGGGTGGGAATGGCGGCGTCGGCGAGCATCGTCCCGTGGGCGAGCGAGAAACAACGAAGCCGCCCGGTCGGCGTGTCGCCGATTCGGGGGGCCGCCGTTCTCAGAATGGCAGCCGGGACGGGGTGTGTCGGCGTCCGACAATCATCACGCGTACCGTCCGTGTGTTCGCGTCCACCCGGTACAGCACCCGCCAACCGCGCCCCGTCGCCTCGAACATGCCCACCTGGCTCTCGCCGGCGAGCGGCGTCCCAGCCTTACGGGGATCGTTGCGCAGCGGCCCGTCCAGGAACCGGCGTACCTCGGCGCTGAGCAGCTCGGGCAGCTTCGCCAGATCCCGCTCCGCCGAGGGGGAGAGCGTCACCTCGTGCTTGTCGCTCATCCGCGGACGTCGGCCGGGGCAGGGCGGCGTGATGCGGCCTGGGCGTAGGTGACCTGGCCGTGGGCGAACGCGGCCTGGCCGGCTGCCGCCTGGGCGGATGGCGAGGGGATCGACGTCTCCGGGCCGGTCCGCCGGCACCCGGCAGGCGCTGGAACGCTGTGCGCGTTGTGCATTTCCTGACCTTAACGTTTCGGGCTCGCCGATCGCCGGGTCATGTCACACCGGCAGGCACGGCCCCGCCAGGAGGACACGGCCCCGCCAGGGGGAGCGGCCCGGCAGGATGGGCGGGTGGCTCTCCCTCCCGCGCCGGTCACCGTCCAGGCCGTCATCTTCGATCTCGACGGTGTGCTGATCGATTCTGAGCAGGTGTGGGACGAGGTCCGGCGGGCCTTCGTGGCCGAGCGCGGGGGCCGCTGGGCGGCCGACAGCACCGCCCTGATGATGGGGATGTCCACCGCGGAGTGGTCCGGGTACCTGCTCGAGCTGGGTGCCGGTGACAGCGCGGAGGAGATCGCGGCCGAGGTACGCAGCCGGGTCGCGGCACGCTACGGCGACGCGCCGCCGCTGCTCCCGGGCGCCGTGGCGGCGGTGCGGGCGCTCGCGGAGCGCTGGCCACTCGGAGTGGCGAGCTCGTCCCCGCGGACGCTCATCGAGCTGGTGCTGGACCGCGCCGGCCTGGCGGGGGAGTTCCGCCAGGTCGTCTCCTCCGAGGAGGTCGCCCGGGGCAAGCCCGCGCCCGACGTGTATCTGGAAGCCGTCCGCCGGATGCGGGTGCCGGACGGCACGGCGGCCGGTGTGGTGGTCGCCGTCGAGGACTCGGCGAACGGCCTGCGGGCGGCCTCGGCCGCGGGCCTCGCCGTCGTGGCCGTCCCGAACGAGCACTTCCCGCCCGACACGGACGCTCTGGCGCTGGCGTCGGCCCGCGTCGACGGAGTCGCGGGGCTCACCGTCCAGGTCGTCCTCGCCGCCGCGGAGCACCACACGACCCGCACCTGACCGGCCTGTACGACGGCCGGCCTGTACGACGACTTTCCTGACCGGCCCGGACGGCGGCTGATCTGACCGGCCTTGCCGGCGCGTCGGCGAGGCCGCGGGATTGTCCGTGCTGGCCCAGGGGTTGGAACGTCCATGACGGAGAACACGGATGCGGTCAAGCGCAGGGTCCTCGCCGACACCGAGGTCTGGGCGGTTGTCGGGCTGTCCGAGAACACCTCACGCGCGGCCTATGGCGTGGCCGGGTACCTGCGCAGGCACGGGAAGCGGACGATCCCGGTGCACCCGTCGGCGCCGGTGGTCGCCGGCGAGCAGGGGTACGCGACGCTCAGCGAGATCCCGTTCCCGGTGGACGTGGTGGATCTCTTCGTCCGTTCCGACCTGGTCGGCGAGGTCATCGACGAGGCGGTGAAGATCGGCGCCGGTGCCGTCTGGACGCAGCTGGACGTCCGGGACGAGGCCGCGCAGGCACGCGCCCGTGACGCCGGGCTCGACGTGGTCGTGGACGCCTGCCCCCGCATCGACGGGCCCCGTCTGCTGGGCTGGCGCTAGCCAACACCGGCACCCGGCCCACAGCGGCACCATGCCTGGTCGGGCACCCGGCCTGATCAGGCCGGATGATCAACCGGGGAACGTCGGATCGTCCCCGGCGTCGGGCTCGACCTTCGTGGGCGGCGCCGTCGGGTCGTCCCAGGCGTTCGCCGCGGCCGGGCCGCGCGCCGCGGGTCGGCTGCCCGGGGTGGGCATCCGGGCGTCCGGGCCGAGGCTCACGGGCCGGCGTTGCGGCGTGCTTCGTCCGGACGGCGTCTCAGGGGCGGCCCCGCCGGCCGCGGCGGGACGCGATCGGCGGTTCCTCGCCTCGAGCGTGACCCCGGGCGCACGTTTCGGCAGCGGCGGTGTGCCGGACGGGTTCTGCCGCCGCGCCGCCGCCGCGGCCGGGTTCGGCCCGCTCCGGAGAGGGGCCGGCCTGGCCGACGCCGCCGGCGGGATCGGATCCGTCGGCGGAATCGGCGCTGGCGGGTTCGGTGCCGGTGGGTTCGGTGTCGTCGGCGGGATGGGTCTGGCCGGCGTGGCCGGCCTCGTGGGCCCGCCCTCGCGATGATCGCCGTGGCCAGCCGGGGCCACGCGGCCCGGCGGCGCGCCGAGACCGCCGAGGCTGAACGGGGCGTCCGGATCGGCGCGATCGCCTGGCGCGCCGAAACCGGTCGCGCCGCCGCCGTCAGGGCCGGTCTCGGTGGCGCTGAGCGTGTCAGCACCGGTCGGGTCACCGTCGGTGTCAGGGTCGGCCGCGCCGAGGCCGGTCGGGCCGGGAGGCGTACGCCAGGGGGTCTCGGCGGCCTCGCGCCGCTCACGCCACGCGACGACCAGCAGGTGGCCCTGGTGGACGGCGAGCGCGGCTGCCGGCGGCAGCAGGAACAGCGCCGGCAGCAGATACCGGTAGTCGAAGCAGACGGTGGCCGCCGGCACGATGATCATCGTTGCCCCGGCGGCGACCAGGAACAGGCAGTCGGCGCCGGTGCGCCGGCGTTCCGCGGTCAGGTCGTGCCAGCGGGCACGCCCGTCACCCCCACGCAGGCCCGCCGGGACGACCCGCGGCAGCGCGGCCAGGCAGGAGAGCAGGCCGAGGACACCGGCCACGGCGAGGGCCGGGCCGGGGGTGAAGCCCCGGCTCTGGTAGGCCCGCAGATAGCCGGCCCACGGCTCGATCACGGTCCGATCCGGCCGGTCGGCCTCCCCGTGCAGGCCCAGCAGCGGCTCGTCGTTGTGCAGGTAGCGGGGCTCGTCCGCGGTCGGGAAGCGCCAGGTGGCGTCCGGCCAGTCCCGGGGCCCGACGCGGCGTCCCGGCTCGAAGTAGTGCGCGATGTCGGAGCCGACCATGCGCAGGTAGTCAACGGGCTGCCGGGTGATGACCTGCCGCGAGAAGTCGTTCAGCAGCCGGTCGCGTTCGTCGACGGGGACGTCGAGCTGATTGCTCGGGCTGTTGCGGTCCCACACGTAGTAGCTCGGGTCGGGCCGCTCGCCGACCGGGTGCGGGGAGCACAGCGAGAGCTGGCTGGGCTCGAGGTCGAGCTGGCCGCAGTCGGCGATCGGGGCGACCCGGCCGTACAGCCAGGCGGCGTCGCCCCCGGTGAGCCCGATCTTCCCGTGCGAGGACTGGAACCAGGACGCGTACGCGATCAGCGGCGCGGCCAGGAAGACGGCGAAGACCCCGAGCCGCAGCCAGCCGACCCGGCGCAGCACCACGTAGCCGAAGGCCAGCAGGCCGATGGCCACGCCGATCGTGCGCACCAGGCCCGACGCGCCGAGGAGCAGGCCGGCCAGGGCGAACGCCCATACCGACGGCCGGCGCGACCACATCAGGGCGACGACCGCGGCGACGAGGAGGACGGCGAAGAGCGTCTCGGCCATCACGAAGTGCTCGATCACGATCTGGTAGGCGTCGAGCAGGATCGGTGCGGTGGCGAGCGCGGCGATCGGCGGGGCCACCCTGCGGTGGACGAGCAGCACGTAGAGGGCCGTCGCGAGCAGGATCCCGAGCACGTGCTGTACCAGGGGGACAACCCACAGGTCGGCCCCGGTCTCGGTCAGTGCGCGCAGGAACGCCGGGTAGCCGGCCGGGCGCATCGGGTCCGGTTCTGACAGCCGGGTAAGTCGGATGTACGCGTACGAGTCGCCGTTGAACTCGAAGACGGGCCGGTAGGCGTAGGTGGTGACGAGCCGCAGCACGACGCCGGTGAGCAGGAAAACTTCGAACACGGAGTGCCGGGCGAGCGGGGAGCGCCGTCCGGTAGCTGACCGCCGGCGGAAGCGCCCGCGCCGGTTCAGCCCGGAGCGGGGCTCGGCCTCGAAGCCGGACTCGAGCTCGAAGCCGGGCTCGAGCTCGGACGGGCCCGCGGCCGGCCCCAGGGCGGCGTGGCGGCCGGAGCCGCCCTCGTCGTCACCGGTAGCCGGGCTCACGGCGGGCGTGGTCCAGGCGTCGCCGTCGCCGGGTCGGGATCGGCCAGGGGCCTCCAGCGCGCCGCGGGGTCCGGAGGCGTGGAGCTGTCCAGGTGCCGTCACGGCACCCATGGTCCACGATCGTTCCGCGGAATTGTCCAAATGGTCCCCTTTGGGCCCCCGATTGTGTATGTGGATCACGGTAAGACCCGATCGGAGTGGTCAGTGCTGGTGGGCGGGAATTCCACCGAGGACAGGTGCGGGCGCGGCGAGGAACGCCGCATCCTCGTCGTTCTCATGACTTTCCGGGCCCGTGCGGGTAGCCGGACCGGCTCCGCCGTCTGGCGTCGGCGTCCCGACCGGGCCCGGCGCCCCGACCGGCCCGGGGGCGCGGTCACCGGCCGCCGCGTCGTCGCCCGGCTCGGCCGCCACCGGCCTCGCGGCCGGCGGGGCCGCGGCTGGCGGGGGATCGGCCGGCGACGCTGAGGACGGCGAGACTGCGGATGGCGACGCGCCGGTGGCCGCGGCTGAGACGGCGGGTCCGGTCGCGGGTGCCCAGCCGGCCCGGCGGTGGCCGCCGCTCGGCCCGGCCGTCACCAGCCGCAGGAAGAACGACCCGAAGGCGGTCTGCGCGCCGAGCACCATCAGCGACATGGCGAGCAGGGCGGGGCGCAGCTCGTTGAGCGGCCCCATCGAGTTCGCCAGCCATCGGGCGAGTATGACGCAGTCGATCGCGAAGCCGACGGTGAACAGGATCCCGCCGGCCGCCAGGCCCCGCTCGAGCGTGAAACGCCGGTGGATCGACGTCAGCGGCCAGCGGCGGCGCTCCTGCCACCCCGCGGCATGGTTGTGGACGTCGGCGAAGACACCGAGAAGCACCAACTGCCAACCGAGGATCGCGATCAGCGCGAACAGCACGGAGAAGTGCAGGTCGAGCCGGTGGAACCCGACATCGAGCGAACCGGGCAGGAGCGCCAGCTGGCCGGCCGTGCCCAGCCCGAACAGGACCAGACCCGGCAGGACGAACAGGTGCCTGGGCGCCAGCAGCAGCATGAACCGCAGGTGGCGCCAGCCGTCCCGCAGTGAGTGGAGCTTCGACGCTCCGACCCGCGGGTGGTAGGTGATCGGCACCTCCTCGATCCGCAGCTCGGCTCGACGGGCGGCGATGACGAGCTCGGAGGCGAGCTCCATGCCCTCGCAGCGCAGCCGCATCCGCCGGTAGGCGTCCTTGGTGAAGGCCCGCATCCCGGAGTGGGCGTCGGACGAGCGGACGTCGAACAGGCGGTTGAGGATGCCGGTGAGGAGCGGGTTGCCGACGTATCGGTGCAGCCAGGGCATGGCGCCGGGCAGGATCTCACCGGCGAACCGGGAACCCAGCACGTAGTCGGCGCGCCCGGCGCGCAGCGGGGCGAGCAGCGCGCCGAGGTCGGCGAAGTCGTAGGTGTCGTCGGAGTCGCCCATGACCAGGAACCGGCCGTGCGCGGCGGCGAAGCCGGCGAGATAGGCGTTGCCGTAGCCACGCCGTGACTCGGCGACGACGCGCGCGCCGGCCGCGGTCGCCACCGCCGCGGAGCCGTCGGTCGAACCGTTGTCGACGACGACGACCTCGCCGACGACTCCGGCGGCGGCCAGCCCGGCCAGCGCCTTGCGGACGCAGACGCCGACCGACTCGGCCTCGTTCAGGCACGGCATGACGACGGAGACGTCGAGGCGGTCGGCGGGATCACCGTCATCGGCGGAGTCGGCGACGGCGGTGCCGGTGACAGCGGTGCCTGCGACGGCTACATCGGCGACGGCTACATCGGCGCGGGCGCCGTGGAGGCCGCCGGCGGCGAGCGGGCCGGCGGTCTCCGGCAGCGGACCGCCGGTGGTGCGCGAGTCGTTCACCATGCGTGACCCCCCACAGGCCAGGAGCAGACGTGCGCCGGGCCGAACTTGATGGTCCGCATCCCGGACCGGCCCGGCCGCGACGATCGATCGACGAAGCGGGCCCCGCCTGTCGGCTCGGACCAATCCTCCGGTCCGAGCAGGTCGAACGCTCGGCGTCGGGCTGCAATCTACCCATATGCGTGAGCGCCGGGCAGCGGCCCTCGCCTACGGCCACGGGGAGATACGCCCCGGCCTACCGGACGCCCACACCCGCCCCCGGCTGGCCGCGTACGGCGTGACACGCCGGTGGGCGCACGGGCGCCCCCGTGTGACGTGCCTAACGGAGAGGCGTAACCTCTGGTGCTCGTGCACCAAGGAAGTGTTTTCAACCTGGCCCCGGCCCTGCCGGCGCCCACCACAGAGGCGGAGCCGTCCGGCGACCCCGCCTCCGCCTCCCCCGTCGCGCGGCGGAGGTGTCCGCACAGTCCGCCCTGCCCGACGGCCGACAGCGCCGACCACGACGCGGCGAGAGTCACCAGCAGACACTGTGACCAGGGCTGGAGTCTGCTCTGCAACGGGGTGATCCTCTTCGAGGACACGGGGGAGATCCTGCCCACCGGGCGCACCGTGGAGCCGCGGCGACCGTTGCCGAGGCCCGGGTGCGTGCCCCGGCCGCCCGCGCCGCGTCGAGGGGCGGTCGCCGCGCCGACACCGGTCTGACCCGCCACGTCCCGCCGCCCGGCTGGGCGGTGCGGCGCGCCCCGGCACCGTCCGGCCCGGGCCGGGGTTCCGCCCTGGCCTGTGCCGGCACCGGGGGGCACGGCCGGCACCTGTGAGCGGTGCCGTGTGCGCTGCGGATGCGCCGCGGGTGCCGCTGGGACGGCGGCGCGGGGGTCACCGGGCCGCTCCGCGCGCCGGCACGACGGACCAGGCTGACGACGTGCTGATGCCGGTCCGGCCTGTGCGAATCACCTGAACGTGGTCCTCCCGGCCGTGAGAGGACCACGTCGCGGGCCACCATGCGCCAACCCGGCACCTCGCCCCGACCCGGTGTCCCGCCCGCCCGCCCGGACCCGACCCGGTGCCCTGAGCCGGCGTTCCGCCTTCCCGGCGGATCGCCGCGCGCGCCCGCCCGCACACGGGACGAACGGGTACGGTTCCGGCGTGACGTCCATGCGGCGGATTCCGCGGCCCGTTCACCGTTCCCGCACCCGTGACCGTGACCGTTCCCGCGACCTGGTCGGCGAGAGCGATCTGCCCCGCGTCGGCGACCTGGCCCGCCTGCTCGTCCGGCACGACGTCGCGATCGGCCGGCGTTTCGTGCACACCTTCATCACGGTCGACCGCGCGATGTTCTCCGCCATCGCCGGCGCCCGGCCGCTGGTGGACCCGCTGCTGCCCCGGCTCTCCCACGCGGCCGACCACGGCATGCTCTGGTGGGGGGTGGCGGGCGCGCTGGGCGCGACGAAGGGCCGCCGCCGCCCGGCGGCGATGCGCGGCCTGCTCGCCCTGGGCGTCGCCAGCGCCGTCGCCAACGGCCCGGCCAAACTCCTGTTCCGCCGGGGCCGGCCGCCGACACACGGCATCCCGCCGTTGCGCCGGCTGCGCCGTGACCTGACGACCTTCTCGTTCCCGTCGGGGCACTCGGCCTCGGCGGCCGCCTTCGCCACCGGTGTCGCGCTCGACGCGCCCGCGGCGGCCGTCCCGGTGGTCGCTCTGGCGTCCGCGGTCGCCTTCTCCCGGGTCTACGTCGGTGCCCACTACCCGGGCGACGTGGTGGCCGGCGCCGCGCTCGGCATCGGCGCCGGGCTGCTGACGACGAAGGTGATGCCGCGGCGCCCCTGGTCGCCGGCACGGGCCCGGCCGGCGTCCGCCTGGGCCCCGGCCCTGCCGGACGGGACGGGCCTGGGTGTGGTCGTCAACGCCCGGTCCGGCGCCGGTCACCACGCCGAGCTCGTCGCAGTCCTGCGTGCCGACCTGCCCGGCGCGCAGGTCGTCGAGGTCGGCCCCGACCAGGACGTCGCCGAGGCCCTGGACCGCGTCGCCGCGCACAGCCGGGTCCTCGGCGTCGCCGGCGGCGACGGGACGGTCAACGCCGCGGCCGCGGCCGCTCTCGCCCGGGGCCTTCCGCTCGCGGTGTTCCCGGCCGGCACCCTCAACCACTTCGCCGCCGACGTCGGCCTGAACAGCGCCGGCGACACGATCAAGGCGGTCCGCGAGGGCACGGCCGTCGCGGTGGACGTCGGCAGGGTCGACGGCATCGGCGCGGCCGACTCCCGGTTCAGCCGGATCTTCGTGAACACCGCCAGCCTCGGCGGCTACCCGGACATGGTCGGCATCCGGGAGCGTTTCGAGCGCCGGATCGGCAAGTGGCCGGCGATGATCATCGCGCTGAGCCGGGTGCTGTGGAGCGACCCGCCGTTCGACGTCGAGATCGACGGCGTCACCCGCCGGGTCTGGCTCGTCTTCGTCGGCAACGGCCGCTACCTGCCCGACGGGTTCGCCCCGACATACCGGACCCGCCTCGACGAGAGCCTGCTCGACCTGCGGGTCGTCGACGCGACCGCGCCGCTGGCCCGGCTCCGCCTCGTCGGCGCGGTGCTGACCGGACGTCTCGGCCGGTCACGGGTCTACGAGCAGCGGACGGTGGAACGGGTGCGGATCTCCTCCAACCAGCCGTCCCCGCTGCCGTTCGCCAGCGACGGCGAGGTGACCGAGGGGATCCGCCGGATCGCGGTCACGACGAGCGGTGCCCGTCTCATCGTCTACCGGCCCGAGTAGACCCGGACGACGGCGGCGGTGCCCCGGGGGCGGCACCGGGTGCCGGGTCAGTCCCCGGGAGGGCTCTGGAGCGGCACCAGTGCGCGCAGCGGGGTGGTGAGCCGGGCGAAGACCTCGGGGTCGAGCAGGTCCTCGACGAGCAGCGCGCAGGCCAGGTCGGCGCACAGCTCCATGACCCGCTCGTCCGAGGACGAGTCCGGCGCCGTGGCGAGCCGGCGGCAGGCCGGGCACAGCCGCCAGAACCCCTCGGCGGCGCTGCGGCGGACCAGCGTCCACACCCGCCGTCGCCCGGTCAGGACGGCGCTGTCGAAGGCCCGCTCCATCGCGATCTGGTGGGCGTCGTCGTCGCGGGTGAGCACGGTCGTGAGCAGGCCGTCGAAGACCTCGAGGCTGGCCTGGTCGTGGCAGCGGCGGGCCAGCCGCGGCAGTGTGGCCAGCACCCGTTTCACGTCGGCGGCGGCCGGGCCCAGATCCGGCTCGTGCGAGCGGACCCGCGGGTACACGGTGCGCCACGGCCGCAGCAGCGCCGTGTACTCGGAGCGGTTCAGGATCGGCTTCGCGTAGGCGCCGGCGAGCGCGTCGCGCATCGCGCGCAGCGCGGTCGCGGTGATCGCGGGGTCGAGTGTGACGTACTCCGCGCCGGCCAGATCATCCGCGTAGATGGCGGAGAGGGCGTCGAAGGCCGCCAGGACCTCGACGATCAGCGGGGAGTCGGGGGCGAGCGCCTTGTCCCGGGCCGAGGCGAGCTGACCGGAGTTGCGCCACAGCGAGGCCAGTGCCACCAGCTCGCTGTCGGAGGTGTGCACGAGTTGCGCCAGGATGCCGAGGATCCCGCGGAGGTTCGGATGCTCCTCCAGCCGCTCGATGCGGCGGGCCCGGAGGATCATGCCTGCCGGCCCGGCTGGCGGGTGGCCGCCATGATGGCGGCCGGACCGGTGGTCCTCGGGACACGCGTCACGTGCTCCTCCTCGATCTCGTGGCGACCAGGTCGCGACGGGCCCCACCGAGCGCCGTCCGGATCACCGGACGGCCGCGGGCTCCGCGAACCGGATGCTCCGCGTTCCGGCCATGCGACGCCGGCCACGCTCCTGCCCTCGACGGGCCGGTGCCGCGGCACGGTGCCGTGCGCCGTGGGGGACGTCCCGCGGCGGTTGGCCGACCCTTGGCCGACGCGCGACAGCGTCGCCTGGCCGTCGGCCGTGGATGTCACTCCCGAGACAATAGTGTCGCCGGTGACGATCCGGAACCGATTGCCGGTGACAGCTTGTCACACGGAGTGCTGTGCTGGTGGCACCGTTGGAGTACAGATGGTAGCCGGTGCGCGGCCGGAGCTCCGTGAACACGAAGAGTTAGTGCCACATTCGGTTACGCACAGTGGTGTCGAGGGTGGCGAACGTCGTCACGCCGTGTCGCGGGCGGCACGTCCGCCACCGGTGCCCGCGGGGCCCCGAGTGTCTCGGAAGCCCCGCGGGCCAGGTCCGGGCGGCCCCACAGGCCGCTCCCAGCCGCCGCCACGGGCCGTCCAGCCGCCGTGGACCGGGCAGGCCGCTGAGGCCGCGGCCGGCTGACCGGCCGCGCCCGGTCAGCCGGAGACCGGCTGGTCGTCCTCCTCCACGGCGCCGCTGCCGGGAGCGGCCTCGCCGGCGCCGTCCTTGCGCAGCCCGTACCGGCGGATGGCGTCGTCCACCGTGGCCTGTTCGACATCACCCGTTCGTGCCAGCGCCTCCAGGGTCGCCACGACCACAGACTCGGCGTCGACGTTGAAGTGGCGCCGCAGGGCCGCCCGGGTGTCGGAGCGGCCGAAGCCGTCGGTGCCCAGCGAGGTGTACTGCTGCGGCACCCACCGCGAGATCTGGTCGGGGACGGCGCGCATCCAGTCCGAGACCGCGACGACCGGGCCCGGCGCGCCGTCCAGGATCTGGCTGACGTAGGGCACGGCCGGCGGCTGCTCGGGGTTGAGCAGGTTGCGCCGCTCGCACACCAGCGCCTCCCGGCGCAGTTCGTTCCACGAGGTCACCGACCACACGTCGGCGGCGATGCCGTAGTCGGCCGCCAGCATCTCCTGGGCGGCCAGCGCCCAGCGCATGCCGGTACCGCTGGCCAGGAGCTGCGCCTGCGCCGTGGTGGAGCTCTCGGCGGCCGTGGCGGGCGTCCCCTCGCCGCCGGTGAGCGCGTCGGCGGTACGGAACCGGTACATGCCGGCGATGATCTGGGCCGGGTCGACCCCGGTCGGCTCGGCCGGCTGCGGGACCGGCTCGTTGTAGACGGTCAGGTAGTAGAAGACGTTCTCGTTCCGCTCGCCGTACATCCGGTCAAGCGCGTCGCGGACGATGTGGGAGATCTCGAACGCGAACGCCGGGTCGTACGACACGCACGCCGGGTTGGTGGATGCCAGCAGCAGCGAGTGGCCGTCCTGGTGCTGCAGGCCCTCGCCGTTCAGGGTCGTGCGCCCCGCGGTGGCGCCGAGCAGGAAGGCCCGGCCGAGCTGGTCGCCGAGCGCCCACATCTGGTCGCCGGTCCGCTGGAAGCCGAACATCGAGTAGAAGACGTACACCGGGATCATGTGCTGGCCGTGGGTGGAGTACGCCGTCGCGGCGGCGATCACCGAGCCCATCGAACCGGCCTCGCTGATGCCCTCGTGCAGCATCTGGCCGGACTCGGACTCCCGGTAGGAGAGCAGCAGGTCCCGGTCGACGGCCTCGTAGCGCTGCCCGTGCGGCGAGTAGATCTTCGCCGTGGGGAACATCGCGTCCATGCCGAACGTGCGCGCCTCGTCCGGGATGACGGGCACGAACCGGGCGCCCATCTCCTTGGTCTTCATCAGGTCCTTGAGCAGGCGGACGAAGGCCATCGTCGTCGCCACCGGCTGCTTGCCCGAGCCCCGCCGCAGCTCGTCGAAGATCGACTTCGGCGGCTGGGAGAGCGGGCGGGCCCGCACCACCCGGCGCGGGATCGATCCGCCGAGCCCCGCCCGGCGCTCCCGCATGTACTGGATCTCCTCGGAGTCCGGCCCCGGGCGGTAGTACGGCGGGAGGTTGCCGTCCAGCGCCGAGTCGGGGATCTCCAGGTAGAGCCGGTCGCGCAGCTCCTTGAGCTCGGTCTTGGTGAGCTTCTTCATCTGGTGCGTGGCGTTGCGGCCCTCGAAGTCCTTGCCCAGCGTCCAGCCCTTGATCGTGTGGGCGAGGATCACGGTGGGCTGACCGGCATGCTCCGTGGCCGCCTTGTAGGCCGCGTACAGCTTGCGGTAGTCGTGCCCGCCGCGGGAGAGCTTGCTGAGATCCTCGTCGGCCAGGTTGGCGACCATCCGGCGCAGCCGGGCGTCGGCGCCGAAGAAGTGCTCCCGGATGTAGTCGCCCGACGAGGTCGAGTAGGTCTGGAACTGGCCGTCGGGTGTGGTGTTCATCCGGTGGACGAGGACGCCGTCGGTGTCCTTGGCGAGCAGCGGGTCCCAGTCACGGCCCCAGACGACCTTGATGACGTTCCAGCCGGCGCCGCGGAACAGCGACTCCAGCTCCTGCATGATCTTGCCGTTGCCGCGGACCGGCCCGTCGAGGCGCTGCAGGTTGCAGTTCACCACGAAGATGAGGTTGTCGAGCTCCTCGCGGGCGGCGACCCCGAGGGCGCCGATCGACTCCGGCTCGTCCATCTCGCCGTCGCCGAGGAACGCCCACACCTTGCTGCGGGAGGTGTCCTTGATCTGGCGGTTGAGCAGGTAGCGGTTGAACCGCGCCTGGTAGATGGCGTCGATCGGGCCGAGGCCCATCGACACCGTCGGGAACTCCCAGAAGTCCGGCATCAGCCGCGGGTGCGGGTAGGACGACAGGCCGCCCGGCTCACCCTCGCGGCGGAACGCGTCCAGCTGCGCCTCGGTGAGACGGCCCTCGAGGAACGCGCGGGCGTAGATGCCGGGGGAGGCGTGCCCCTGGATGAAGATCTGGTCCCCGGAATCGCTGCCGGGGGAGGAGGTCAGGTGGTCCTTGCCCCGGAAGAAATGATTGAAGCCGACCTCGTACAGGCTCGCGCTCGAGGCATATGTGGCGATATGGCCGCCGACATTATATTCCGGACGGTTCGCGCGGCTGACCATGATGGCGGCGTTCCACCGGATGTACGCCCGGATCCGCCGTTCGACGTGCTCGTCGCCCGGGAACCAGGGTTCCTGCTCGGGGGGGATCGTGTTGATGAAGTCGGTGCTGGTCAGGCCCGGTACCCCGACCGCCTTCTCACGTGCCCGTTCGAGGAGCTTGAGCATGAGGAACCGTGCCCGGCCTCGCCCGGACTCCTCGATCACCGCGTCGAGCGACTCGAGCCATTCGCTGGTTTCGGACGGATCGATGTCCGGCAACTGGCTCGGGAGCCCGTCGGTGATGACCGAGAACTTCCGCGTTGTGTCCTGCGCCACGCCTACTCCTGCTCTCCGTTAGCTCCTGTGCCGATGCCCTCTCACTATCGTGCTCCGTCTCGACACGGTCGTCACGCACGCCCTGCCTACTGTGCGGTAGGGAAACTGGATCGGCACACGCGGTTGTTCGCGGTCTGTCCCCGAGGTGGTGGCGCGCCGGTGAACACGCCGCGACGGCCGTCTGAGCAGCACCTGGACGCAGCCCTCGGACCCGGACGGCCACCCAGGCGTCGGGGTGGCGTGCGGGCGGTCGCACCGGCAGGTGCGGGATGGTTGGGATTACGTGCGCCCGGGTTGTGGACGCCCGCCGAGGGAGGGACGCCACCGTGGAGACGAAGACGATGACGGTGCGGACGGGGCGCGACGAACGGGTCGTCGACCTCACCGAGCCGGCGGCCGAGTTCGTCGCCGGCCGGGGTGACGGGCTGCTGTCCGTCTTCATCCCGCACGCGACGGCGGGCGTGGCCATCCTCGAGCTGGGCGCCGGCAGCGACGACGACCTCCTCGCCGCCCTGGCCGCCCTGCTGCCCGCCGACGACCGCTGGCGGCACGCCCACGGCTCGCCCGGGCATGGCCGCTCACACGTGATGCCAGCCATCATCCCGCCGTCCCTGACCGTTCCCGTCCTGGACGGGCGGCTCGCGCTCGGTACCTGGCAGTCGGTGGCGCTTGTCGACCTAAATGTGGACAACCCCGAGCGGACCGTCCGGTTCTCCTTCCTGCCGGGCTGACCGGGCCGGTCGGCCCCGTCCGGCGGGCAAAGTCCGGCCAGTGCGCCCACCCCGGTGCCGGACCTGGGATCATCGGAACGGCCAGGAGACGTCCGACATCACATACCCGCAGGTTGGACTGATGGTGGGATCATGTCGGCGGGTTTCGTACGACGGGTTGACGAGGCGGCCCCGGGGTAGCGAGATTGTGTCAGCGGAGATCGTTGTGGAACGGCCGGCATCCCCCTGCTTGTCCACAACCCCCGGCGTGGCACTTGCGCACCCACCGCATGGTCCGGTGGACTAGGCCCACGGCGGGTCGCGCGAGCGGATCGTCGCCGAACCGGTCCGCCCACGACCGGGGCGCCTCGCGACCGCGGAGCGTCGTGTAGACGAGCAGGAGGTAGCGGAGGGTGAGTCCGACCGCGGCGAACGCCGAGGGTCAGCGCCGTGCGGAACGTCTGGGAGTCATGGCCGGCACCTTGGTCCAGTCGCTCAACGAGGACGACGACATCGCCCAGGATCTCCTGGACGCGGTCACGACCTCGAGTGGCACCGACCTCGTCCCGGAGGACTCCGACGACGTGGTAGACGTCGTGCTCCTCTGGTGGCGCGAGGATGACGGTGATCTTGCCAACGCCCTCATCGACGCGCGTAGGCAGTTGTCCGAGGACGGCGTGATCTGGCTGCTTACCCCGAAGGCCGGCCGTGACGGCCACGTCGAGCCCAGCGACGTCCTGGACGCCGTGCCGACCGCCGGCCTCGTCCAGACCAGCACCGTCAGCGTCGCGGCCGAATGGGCCGGAATGCGGCTGGCCGCCCCGAAGTCCCAGCGGGTCCGCCACCGCTGAGGCCCCGGGCGCCCGCGCGCGTCCGAGGCCTCAGCGGCGGCGATCTCCCCAGTCGGGGTCGCAACCGATCGGTGTGACGTGCTTGCCGACGGTCCTTCCGCCATGCCCGGCGCCAGGTCCGTGTGCCGCCCGCCCGGCCGGCATCCGCACTTGAATGATCAGCGGTACGGCACCGCGGGCCGTCACAGCCCGCGGTGCCCCGTTTCTCGTCCGCTACGCCGTGCGGCTCAGCGGCTCAGCGGCACCTGCTGGCCTTCGACCGCGCCGGGGTAGCGGTTCCAGATCTTGTTGATCTCGAACTGGAGATAGAGCGGCCCACCGCCGATCAGCCACAGCAGGAACGCGATCCCCGGGCTGATCTCCGGCAGGCCCGCGGCGCGCTGCGCCTCCGCTGTCCGCGTCCCCAGCCGCCACGCCGCCACGAACGGCGGGACGATCAGCACCCAGCCGATCAGGAAGGCCAGCAGCGACAGCGTAGGGTTGACCTTGATCCGCGAGTTGTAGGCGGCAAGCTCTTTGTTGGTCTTGTACACCCAGACGAACCCGTAGATCCCGAGAGTGATCAGCGGAAGGCCGAGCCACACCCCGAACGGGTTGCGCCGTTTACCGAGGACGCCGGCTCCGACCGGCGGCACACCGGCCGGCGGCGGCCCGTATCCGGGCGGCACGGGATAGGTCTGCCCGGCCCCGGGATGGGGCGGGTAGGGATTCGAGCCCTCCCGGGGGAACGGCGGGTAGCCGCCCGGACCACCCGGGGCCGGACCGGGCGCACCCGCCGGCCCGGCCGCGCCGGCGAACCCGCGCGGGCCTCCGGGCGGTGCTCCAAGAGGGCCGTCCGGGAACGATCCGAAGGCACCGCCGGGCCCGGGCGGCTGTCCGCCGGGGCTTCCGTGGCCGCCCGGGCCCCAGCCAGGTGGGCCGGACGGCGGCATGTGATCGGTCAAGGTGGTCACGACCTCCCTGCTGTCGGCATCCGCGGGACGCCCGACGCGCCACTGTGCGGCCCCGTCCGCGGCGTGGCCGCGAGCCGGGGCAACGGCCGGAAAAAGCACACTCCGCCCGGTCACCTCTGTCGTTGTCCGGCACGACTAGCTCGCCGCGGTCGTTGACCGGTCAGACTAGGGCACCAGAGTCCCGGAAACCGGCTCCCGCGCCTTCCTGTGGCTTCGCTGACCGGAAAAGTGCCATCCGCGGCCGGCCGGGCACGTCTTGGAGCCGTTTCGGGTCTCTACATCTTCGAGTGCCGTTGCCGAGTACCCGCCCCGATGTGTTCCCCCTGTGTGCTCATCCTGTTCGCCATCGCATCCGTGTCGTAGCGCCGCCGCTGCCCACCGCCCCGGCCTGCCCGCGGGATCCGGCACACCGGCCGCAGCCGGAGCGCAAGGCCGCGGCCGACGGTGGCATGCTGGCGGAGAGGACCGACAGGTCGCGAAGACCGAGAGGTCGAACAGCACCGCAGGACGCGAAAACCAACCGCAATCGAGAGGAAGAGCTCGTGACCGTCGACGTCGGAGCCGTCGCCCCCGACTTCTCGTTGAAGGACCAGAACAACGAGGTCGTCACCCTGTCCGACTTCCGGGGCCGCCGCAACGTGGTGCTCCTGTTCTACCCGCTGACCTTCACCGGCGTCTGCCAGGGCGAGCTGTGCTCCGTCCGGGACGACCTGGCCTCCTTCCAGAACGACGACGTGCAGGTGCTGGCCATCTCCGTCGACTCCTCCTTCGCGCACAAGGTCTGGGCCGACCAGCAGGGCTACGAGTTCCCGCTGCTGGCCGACTTCTGGCCGCACGGCGAGGTGGCGAAGGCCTACGGGGTCTTCAACGAGGAGAAGGGCATCTCCCTCCGCGGAACCTTCATCATCGACAAGGAGGGCAAGGTGCGCTGGAAGGTCGTCAACAACATTCCGGACGCACGCGACCAGGCCGAGTACCTCAAGGCCCTCGCCTCGCTGTAGTCCCGGCGAGCGGCGGGCCGGGTCGCCTCGCCCGTCGGACCCCCGCGAGGTGTTCCCGAGTCAGGGACACCTCGCGGGGGTCCCGGCGTGGCATGGCACGGGCGACGTGCGCCGCCGGTCTTCGAGGACGGGGAACCTCATGCCGTGTTTCCGCTGCAGTACGCGACAGACCGACCCAGTCCGGGGCGCGAGCCCCTGGCAACGCGCGGTCGTCGGCGGCGAACAGGTCCTGGTCTGCCCGACCTGCCGCCCCTCCCCGGAGTGGGAGAAGATCCTTGACCGCTGCGACCGCTGCGCCTCGACCCACCTGGCGAAGGCCCTCGGCACGGTGTTCTGCCGGGCCTGCGGCGCGCGGAAATCCTCCGAACAGCAGCCCGCCGGGCGCTCGCCAGCCCCTGAACCGCCCTCATCGGCTCGCGAACCGTTCTCAGCCACGCCCGGACTGTCCTCACTCATCCCCGAACCGTCGCGGACCGCCTCCGACGTGCCAGAGACCACAACCGGTGCTCTGCGCCCGCCGGCCGCAGGATCCGCCAAGGGCGTGCCGGCCGCCACAGACACTCCCAACGCCTCCGCGGGACGTCATGGCGGGGAACCAGCCGTGGAGGGGCCTGAGCGTGCCCTCAGCGGCGACCTCGCCGCCGATGTGGACGCAGCCCTCACCCGCATGTTCGGGCGACCGCGCCCGGTTTCCTGACCCACGATCCGGGATCATCCGCTAACGTTGCGACCGGGCACGGTCACCTCACCGATCCGGCGATCGGCCGTGCCACCGGACGGACGATGCCTGCGTAGGCTGGGCATCCACCCCGGGCGCGTAGCTCAGCGGGAGAGCGCTCGCCTTACAAGCGAGTGGTCGCAGGTTCGATCCCTGCCGCGCCCACGCGCTGGTTCCGCGTGTTCGCTTGATTTTTGATCAAGCTCGCGACCAGCTGCTATGTCCCCTCGGCGGCGGATCCTCGAACGCCTCGACGGATACAGAGATCGTTCCGTAGGCCCGCGTGTAGAGCACAGCGTTCAGGCACAACACAAGTTTTCGATCATGCAGGTACCCGGCCAGGCTCACGGGACGTCCCTGATTGTCGGCGGTTGCCCGGGAACATCGAGCATCGACGATCTGACCGTCGAGATGTCATCCGTCGCGCCGCGGACCCTGTCCAGGATCGTCCGCAGCAACGCTCGTCGTACCAGCCTGGTGTTGACCGCGACGACTGAACCCGAGGCGGTTCACGCCCGACGCGGGTGCCGTCGCTCAACTGATCGAAGGCGCTGCTGCTTGCTGGCTCGCCTTTAGTGTCCGAGGACGCGGCGCAGGATCTGGTCGACCCGCTGCCATGCGTCGGAGGGGATGGGGCCGAGTGGATGGGACAGTCCGGAGACCGGCATCCACGCGACGAGTTCGGGCAGGATCGTGCCCCTGATCGGGGTGGTGATCCCGGCGTCGGCGGCGTAGTCGTCGTGGGGCAGCGGTTCACCGGGGATGACCGGGCAGGTCACGACTCGGCCCGTACCCGCTCGGTTGTACAGGTCGGCTGAAACGATCAGGGCGTGGGCTGGCGCGTCCGCGCGCGCCCACACCTCACCCTGCTGCACGGCGGCGCAGCTCCTCCAGACGGGCGAACTCGGCGTCGAGGGCCTTGGGAGTCACTCCGAGCGCTGCGTTGCGCTGCTGCTGTCGAGCGAACCGGGCTGTCCAGATGGCCTCGGTCAGGGTCTTGTCGACCCAGGCTGACAGGGTGAGTCCGGCGGCTTCGGCCTGAGTTCGAGCGTCCTGCAGGGTGGCCTCACGAACCGACACGCTCAGATTCGGCATGCTACGCATCATAGGACGGCCCATCCCATCAGCAGTGCGATCTTGCTCTTCGCCGCGCCGTCCGGGAGGGTCCGGCCCAACCGGACCTCCACGCCCGCGCGGCGCCGGAGTCGAGGCCCGCCTCCGGCTCTGGTCCGCGTGAGGCGAGTCATTCAGTGGGCTGTCCGCGGCGGGGTCGGGTTGATGCTGTCGCTGTCCCAAGTGATCCGCTGGTCGACTGGGACGGGCATGGCTTCGAGCTGGTCGTCTGCGGTGAGGACGTTGATGCAGGCCCGGCTGCCGCCGACGTAGGTGGTCATCAGGTCCACATCGGTGGCGACGCACCATGCGCGGTCCTCGGGCCACCACAGGCTGGCCCGCCGATCCCAGGGTGGATGCTCCAGCGATGCGGTCGCCGCAGTCAGTGGGCCGGTCAGCAGGACCATGGGACGGTGCGTCATGGCGATGGTCGGAATTCCGGCGGTGGGCACGGCGAGTGCGCCGAATCCTCGCCATACGGCGAACCAGCACCGATTCGCGGTGGTCGTGTGCCGAGCGAGCAGGCCGGAAAGACGTGCTGTCTGTGGAACGGGGAGGGATCCTTGCGTTGGTTGGTTGTTCCACAGACCGGGCTGATCGCTGCTGCCCTGCAAGTATTGCCAGGAGCCAGTGATGGAGATCCACTCCATGGAGGGGTGGGGTAGGCGTCCATTTCCGTGGGCCACGGTGGTCCAGCGAACTTCGGCCTCGTCCAGATAGGCCGGGTGGAACACGCGGGCGTACGCGGCGAAGCTCCGCGGCACCAGGGAGCCGACGGTGTAGCCGGGGCCGCGGGTTCCGTCCACGACCCAGCCCGCCGGGCTCACGTCGGTGACCAGCTCGGGTCCACCGATGGTAAACGGGGTTCCTTCCATGCGTTCAGTGTCACCGGGAGGCGGTGGCGGCACAACAAAGCTCGTACGGGAGGATGGCGCCTAGGATCGAGGTGAACATGATTTTCCCCACGTTGTGATCGCCTGAGTCATCGCCCGAGAGATTGTTTAGACACAATTGTGCGCCCGACGCTTAGTAGCGACCTTCATATATGCAGGTCGAGTACAGTGTTTGCCCTCTGGAGCCTTACAAGTGAGTGGTCGCAGGTTCGACCCCTGCCGCGCCCACGCGCTGGTTCCGCATGCTCGTTGATCTCCGATCAAGCTCGTGACCAGCCGCGATATCTTTCGGGGACCGGTGCAACCCCATGAGCAACGCGCAGCGTGACCACCGTCGCGGGAGTGATTGGTCAGTCGGGTTCCGCTCAGGCGGTCGTCGAGTCGGGCCAGGGCCGAGTGGTTCTCCGCCTTCGACGAGCGGGAGTGGCCGGGCGGGCTCCTCCGGGCGCACGCCGCCGGGCCCGGTAGCACCATCGAGACATGGCCAGCAGCGCCGGCCGCCCCGTGTCCGTCGACGCGGGCGGGCATGTGTGGCTGGTGCCGACCCGGTGGTCCCGGTGGCGGTACCGGGCGCTGTCCGCGTTGCTCGGGGCGGTGCCCGCCGTGGCGTTCCCCGCGCTGTCGGCGTGGCCGGTCGGCTTCGTCGGGGTGGTGCCGGCAACCCTGGTGATCGTGGCGGCCGCCGTCCCGCGGGAGGCGGCGATCCGTGCCTGGTGCGGCGGTACCGGGTTCTTCCTGGCGACCTGCTATTGGCTGGTTCCGAACACCGGTCCGTTCATCGTCGTCCTCGGTCTGGCGCTCGGCGTCACCTGGATGCCGTGGGGTGTCCTGGTCTGGACGGCTCTGCGCCCCCGGCTGCCCTCCCAACCGCCCGGGTACCGCCGTCTCGCCTGGGCGCTGGTCGCCGTCCCGTCCGGCTGGGTGATCGGGGAGTTCGCCCGGTCGTGGGAGGGCTTCGGTGGGCCGTGGGCGCTGCTCGGTGCCAGCCAGTGGAACGCCCGACCGTTTCTGCCGCTGGCCGCCGTCGGCGGGGTGTGGCTGCTGAGCTTCCTGCTCGCTGCGGTCAACCTGCTGGTGGCTGCCGCGGTCATGCCGGGCCTGCGGTCGGGGCGGCGGCGACCGTGGCGGGCTGGCGTCGCGCTCGCAGCCGGCCTGCTCGTTGCCGTGATGGTGGCCGGTGCGGCGGCCGTGCCCACCCCGGCCAACACCGGCACGCTCACCGTTGGTGGCGTCCAGCCAGGCGTCGTCCACGGTGCCGACGTGCGGTTCGCCGACGGTGAGGCGGCCACCAGAAGCCTGGTCGGCACCGGGGTCGACCTGGTCGTGTGGGGGGAGAGCAGCGTCGGGTTCGACCTCGTCGACGACCAGGCACGGCTGCGCCGGCTCGAGGATCTGTCCCGCATGCTCGGTGTCCCGGTCTTGGTCAACACCGATGCGCGGCGTGCTGATGAGGTCGCCAGCCCCGACGACGGGGGCGGGGGGATCTACAAGTCGGCAGTGCTGGTCGGACCGGACGGCCCGCGCGGGCGGTACGACAAGATGCGGCTGGTGCCGTTCGGGGAGTACATCCCCCTGCGCCCCGTCTTCGGTTGGCTGACCGCGGTGACCGAGGCAGCCGCTGAGAACCGCCGCAAGGGCGTCCGGCTTACCGTGCTCGCCGCGGGGAAGCCGGACGGCAGGACGATCCGGCTCGGTCCGCTGGTCTGCTTCGAGTCGGCCTTCCCGGACATGACCCGCCGTCTGGCGAACGACGGCGCGGACGTGGTCGTCGTCCAGTCGGCCACCTCGACCTTCCAGGACAGCTGGGCACCCGATCAGCACGCCAGCCTCGCCGCGCTGCGGGCGGTCGAGGCGGGACGGCCTGTCCTTCACGCCACGCTGACCGGCGTGTCCACCGCCTTCGACGCCTCCGGCCGGCAGTTGTTCCGCCTGGGCAGGGACGGGCGCGGCGCCTATGTCGTAGACCTGCCGCTGACCAGCGCGACCGGCACCCCGTATGCCCGCCTCGGCGACTGGGTGCCCCTCGGCTCGCTCGCCATCGTCGCGGCCGTCGCGCTCGATGCCGCGGTGCTGCGGGCGGTCCGTCTGCACCGCGCCAGGCGCTTCACGGCGGGGTGATTCGGGGTGGCAGGGTGGGGCTGTCCGCGCCGACGAGGCTGTGCGGCGTAGTCCGAGGCATGGGCGCGATTCCCTGCCAGGGAAGGGATCCCGCCCGGGCTGCACCGTACGGTGCGTGTCATGTCGGTACCGCAGTCCGCGTCACCTGCCGGTCCGCCGCTCGGAGAGCAGCTGCGCCACTGGCGGCGGGTACGCCGGATCAGTCAGCTGGAGCTCGCGTCGGCGGCGGGCAGCACGCCCCGTTACGTGAGCTTCATCGAAAGCGGCCGGGCGCAGCCCAGCCGACAGATGATCGGGCGGTTGGCCCGCGCCCTGGACGTGCCGCTGCGGGAGCGCAACGTGCTCCTGCTGGCCGGCGGCTACGCGCCGGCATACACCGCGGAGCCGCTGGACAGCCCCAGCTGGACCGCGTGAACACGGCGCTGTCGGCCCATGCTCCGCGGCCACGATCCGTTGCCGGCGGTGGTGCTGAACCGCAGCTGGGACCTGGTGCGGGCCAACAACGGTGCCCGGCTGCTGTTCGGGCGGCTGTATGTGGAGTCCGCGAACGTCCTCCAGATGGTTATCGAGCCGGGCCGGTGCGGCGTGCGGTGCGCAACTGGCACAGCGTCGTCCCGCATCTGCTGGAACGGGCCCGGCGCGAGGCTGTGGGCGGAGTATTGGATGAGCGCACCGATGCGCTGGTGCGCCGGCTGCGTGCGCGAGCCGACGTCGCCGCGCTGCTCGCCGCCCCCGAGCCGTGGGACGCCGCCGCGCCCGTGATCGACGTGCGGTTCGACGTGGCCGGCACGCCCTTGACCTGTTCTCCGTCGTCACATCGATCGGCACGCCGATCGATGTGACCGCGCAGGAACTACGACTGGAGTCGTTCTTCCCCAGCGACGACGCCACCCGGGCGGTCTGGTCCCGCCTGTGCGCCGCAGGGGAGCAACATGGTGTCGTTCCCGGTGAGGTTCGGGCCTCTCCCGAGGACACGCGGGACGAGATACCAGGTGCCCCGCGCTGAGACGATTCCGAGTCGTCGTCCGGCCTGTTCGCGAAGGCTGTCCTTGGTGAGGATGCCCCGCTGCTGGTAGATGCCGACCTCAATCCGGGTCCGGAGGGGATAGGCCCCTACGCGGCGTCGTCCCGGCGGTCGTCCTCTTCGTCGCCTGGTGTGATCCGCGTTCACAGGCCGGTGGCGTCGGGGGGTGCGAACGCGGCGAGGCTGGGCAGCCCGACCCCGTCCCGGTCGAACATCGCGAGGTTCGCTCCGGGGATCGGCTCGCCGGGTTTGGGGGCAACTGTGAGCCAGCCGGGCTCCCAGGCGAGGAACCCCAGGCCTCGGCCGTCCGGAACGTCGTGGAGGATCTGCCGCAGCTCGGCGAAGAAGGCTGCCTGCCCGGCCGGCGTCGCCGGCACCGTCATGGCGTCCGGTAGCTGGTCGGGGGACGTGACCCAGTCGCCCGGCCCGGGGTCGACCAACGTCCACGGATACGCGGTCTCCGCGATGAGGATGTCCCGGTGGTACTGCCGGGCCAGGCCGTCGAGCGTTGCCCGTAGCGCCGCCAGGGAGCCGGTCCAGTACGGGTAGTAACTCACCCCGATGACGTCGAACGCGGTGACGCCCGCCTGGATGAGGTTGCCGAAGAAATACTCCGAGCGGCCGAGGTCGCCCCCGCTGTCGACGTGGAGGACGATGGCCACGGGCCGGCCCGACGTGCCTTCGCGGGCACCCTCGATCGCGCTGTTGACCAGCTCCGCGAGGCGTGACCACTGTGTTCGTGTGCCGTCCCGGACATCGCCGAGCGGCCAGAGCATCCCGTTGGTGATCTCGTTGCCGATCTGAACCATGTCGACGGGCGTTCCCTGCGCCGCCAGTCTGGCGACCAGACCGCGTGTGTATTCCCGGACCTTCGCTGCCGTCGTCACGAGATCGGCGCCACGCCACGCCACCGGGATCTCCTGTGAATGCGGGTCCGCCCAGAAGTCGGAATAGTGCGGATTAAGCACTATTCTTAGCCCCGCGTCCGTCGCGCGGCGTGCCAGGGTGAGGACAGACTGCTCGTCGCTGTATCCGGCGGGTGGATCGACCCAGACCCGGAGCCGGACGTAGTTCGCGCCGTGCGCCGCAAGGATCCTTTCGATGGGGAGGCGCCGCCCGCCGTCGGAGAGGCCGGTCCCAGCGGCCTCCTCCTGGAGCGTGAACGAGATGTCCGCGCCCCGGACGCTGAGGACCTCGCGTGACGGTCTGTCGCGCCCGGTCAGGACGGTGACCGTTACCGCCACCGTACCCGCGGCCACGATCAGGCTCACGATGTGAATCACGCGCGCGGCGCTGCCCCGCATGGGTCTCGGTTCCTCTTCCCGCAGGTCGCCTGCCCGTCAGCCGTCAGCCGTCCGCCGTGTGCGTGCCCGGGGACGGTGACTCCGGGCTGCCGATTCACCGCGTTGTCGTGGAGCGCGCTCGGCGCGCGTACCGCCGGTGAAATATACCGCTTCGCCGACTTTCCGATCCTCGATCTTGGTTGCTGGTCTACATGGACTCTCGCCCGGTGGCGCCGGACCGTCGGTGTCGGTGGTCGCTCTGGGTAATGAGGTTGTCGCGAAAGGTGCCAAGCGTTGCCAGTCGGATGATAGTGGTCTAGCCTCGAACATCATCCGGGCTATGCTGACCTTTGTGTGGGTGCCCCGGTCGAATGCCTGGGCTTGGGGGGCGGACTTGCGGTGGCAGGTCATCGGGCGACGAGCTGATCGTCAGTGTTGGTCATGACGATGAAAGATCACTGTTTGTCGCGGAGGCGTTCGCCGGAGCGGGGTGCTTCTACTCGCGGGTGATCCCTTCGCCTCTGTAGCCTCGCCTTTCTTCTGTGTGACCGGCGGTGGCGCTCTTCCTCTCCGTGCACCTTGTGTGCGGGGACGCATGGTGGCTCTTTTCTTCGCCGCTCGTCGAAACGAGCGCGCGCATTCTTCTGGGGGAGACCGGTGAATGGTCCGGTGCGCGAGGCGTACGTTTCGGAGGATCTGGCGGGTGGTGTCGGGCCGCTGACCGTCCCCCTGCAGTACCAGAGGTTAACGCCAAGCCTCCTGGAAAATTCCGGGAACCGGGTCCGGTCGACGGCCGTGATGAGCCGGTGGCAGAAACTGCAGTACTGGCTGATCACGGTGGGGTGGCTGGCTGCCACGGTGTTCTTCTGGTGGTGGTGGCTACGCGCCGACAACGTCGGCTCGATCGTGCTGTTCGTGCTGATGTCGGTGTCCTTCTTCTACGTGGGTACCCTCCTGGCGGGGATGTATCTGATTTTTGTCGGGCACATGCGGCGGCCCGTTCCCATTCCGGTGCGCCAGGCGGAGATCTCGGCGCCGATCCGGCGGGTTGCCGTCATCAGCCTCACCGTCCCCGGCTCGGAGTCCCTCGAGATCGTCCGTCGCCAACTGGTGGCGATGAGCAGGATCAGATATCCGCACGACAGCTGGATACTCGTCGACAAGGTCTCCTCACCGGAGATCGAGGAGCTCGCCCGGTCGGTAGGTGTCCGATACTTCTCGCGGCATGACGAGGCCCGCTGGGGGCGGGAGGGGGTGGCCGGCTGGAATCGCCGGAACCCGCCGTTCAAACGCAAGACCAAGGCCGGCAACGTCAACAGCTGGCTGGATGCCCACGGCCACGAGTACAGCCACTTCACCCAGCTCGACATCGATCACATACCGAACCCCGACTACCTGGACCGGGTGCTCGGCTACTTCGCCGACCCAAAGGTCAAGTGGGTGCAGGCGCCGAGTGTGTACGGGAATTTCGAACACTGGACCGCCCGGGGCGCGGCCGAGCAGGAACTGGGTCTGCAGGGACCGCTTCAGATGGGGTTCTTCGGGTTCTCGCGGACGCCCTTCATCATCGGGAGTCACTGCACCTACGACACGGCCGGCATCCTCGAGATCGGCGGGTTCCAGCCGACCAGGGCGGAGGACCACCTCGACACCGTCTGCCTGGCTGCGCGCGGATACCAGGGCGTCTTCGTCCCGGATGTCATCGCGACCGGTGACGGGCCCGAGACGTTCGAGACTTATCTGTCGCAGCAGTTCGCGTGGGCGTACTCGATGATCGAGGTCCTCCTGCGGCACACGCCCCGACTGCTCCGCCGGTACGGACTGCGGCAGGCCGTCCAGTTTCTCTTCGCTCAGACCTGGTACACCCTCTGGTCGCTGTCGATGCTGATCCTCTTCGCGCTGCCGCTTCTCGCGCTCTGCCTGAACCAGGCCATCGCGAAGGTCCACTATCTGGACTTCCTCGCCCACAGCGTTCCGCTGAGCGTCGCCTCGCTGCTGATCTGGTGGTGGAGCCGGCCGTGGCACGTGCCGACCGGTATACGGCTGACCTGGCGCGGGATCGTCCTGCATGCCGCCCGTTGGATCGTGGTCCTCTCCGCGCTCGTCCAGGTCGTCCTCAGAGTCAAGAAGCCATACATGATCACGAAGAAGGGAGTGGGGGGTGAGGCCGGAGCCGTCTCGCTGCGACCCATGGCTCCCTACGTCGCGATGGTGGTCGTCCCGCTCGCGGCCTGCTGGACCTATCTCACCGTCCATCACGCGGGCGGGAGATCGGGCTATCTCCTGTTCGCCCTGCAGGACTCCCTGACCTTCCTGCTGGTCCTGTCCGTCGTGATCCTGCAGGAGGTCCGGCTGTCCGGAGACGGGGGTACGCCGCTCGCCGTTCGGCTGCGCCGCGCGGCGGCGCCGTTGGCTATGACGGGACTGCTCACGGCCGCGACAGTTGCCACCGCGATCGCCTCCTGGCACCCGATCTGGGCGGCGCTCTCCTCTGCGTGAGGTCGTGCGGGCGGGTGCGCGCCTCAACGGATGCCGTCGTCGACAGTGCCTGACCGGGGGCCATGGAGAAGGCGGGCTTCGGATACGCGCAGACGGCCGGCGTCACCCGCGGCTGGTGTGAGCGGGCCCCGTCCACTTTCGGGGCCGACAGCCCCTACGTCGGACGTGCCGGTCATGATATCACCTTCCTCGGCCATTCCGGTGTGCTGGCCGCGATGGGGAGCAGCTCCCGTGGATGTCCCGGGCACTGATCGCCGCGCCCGTGGCCGGTGCCGTCGCGGCGATGGCCGTGGCCGCCGCGTTCGCCGGTGCGGCTCGCACCGACACCCGCTGTTTCCGTCGACGCCTCCATCGCGGACGCGTCGACGTGGCTGTTGTCCGGCATGCCGGGCTGCTTCGCCGGCGGTGCGTCCAGGATGGGATGGGCCGCGGGCCGACGGCTCTACCGATCTGCCAACGACCGATAGGTGACCGCCTCGGCGGCCGAACCCCGGACCTGGCGTGCCCTCTGCGGCGTCCTCGAAGCCGACGATCTCGTTGACCGGCTGACGGTGTCCGCCGAGGAACAGGCGGTCCAGTCGAACGGGCGGGCGGTGCTCGCTGGGAAAGCCGTGCCTGGCTCGACGTCGCCTGACCGCGCGAAGCCCCCTCGAGCGAGCCATCGCTCTCGCCGGCGCTCCAGTACGACTCGCTCAGGAGGCCCGGCAGTGCCGTGAGGAGTGTGATCTCCACGGCATCGGGTTCTCGAAATCGCCTCGATCGAGATCGTTGAGACACAACACAATTGTGTGCCCAACACTCCGGGGTGACCTGCGTTCATACAGGTCAACTACGGCGCTGGCGCGGTGGCGCCTTACAGGCGAGTGGTAGCAGGTTCGATCGATGATCAGGTGCCTGCAAAAGTGCGATAGCGCGGATATTTTAAATCCTGCCAATAGTACTACAGTAAAACCCCTCGCGATCCGGAAGTGTACCTTCCCTCCGGCCGGCTACACCTATCGATCTCCGTGGCTACGGGACTTCATGTATGGCGTGTCGTCGACGACACGCCAGGAGGTTTTGCTGTAATAGCGGCGGACTGTTGGTCCCGAAGCAAAGAATCCCCATGATGCCGGCAAGGGAGAAGGTAGGTATGAGAAACCGACAATTAAGTCGTAAAGGATTTCTGGCGGGAATTTGTGGTGCCACCCTGTCCTGCCTGGCTGCGGCTACCGTCCCAATCATGTCGGCGTCACCCGCATCCGCATCAACCGAAACCGATAGAAATATAATCATCGACTGGTACCAGACCAGTGGGTTTCTGCTGTTCAACAGGGGTTTGACCAGCGCAACCCCGCCGTGGGTCTCCGCACCCGACAAGGCGATGGTCAACGGTGCGGTCTATGACGCGACAAACGGGATCTCCCGTACCCATCAGGCATACGTTGCCATACCCCCCTCGGCGGATCCGGGCGACTCTGTGGGAGCGGCGGCGGCGACAGCTTCCTACAGGGTGTTGTTGAGCCTCCTCCCGGAGATGGAAGCAACGCTCGATTCCAAATACCAGTCCACCCTTGCCTTGATTCCCAACGGCCCAGCGAAGAACGGCGGCATCGCTGTGGGTGAGGAGGCTGCATCGGCGATGCTCGCCGCCCGCCAGAACGATGGGCGCAATGCGGAAGACGAGACCTTCCCAATCGGAAACGAGCCTGGGGAATTCCGGCCGGTACCTCCGAGCTACCAACTGGATGCCCATGCGTGGGTTAGGAATGTGAAGCCGTTCCTAATTCCCGGAGTTGAGCGATTTCAGGTTGAAGCGCCGATCCCGCTGACAAGTGAACGGTACGCGGCAGACGTCAACGAGACAAAGAGCCTGGGGTCGCAGTCAAGCACGACGCGGACGCCGGAACAACTTGATGTCGGACTATATTGGCAACAGGCGCCGTGGGGCGACATCGCCGCGCAACTCGCCCGGCGTCAGAGCCTTGATGGGTCGGAGACGGCTCGCCTGTTCGCCATGACAGCTCTTGCGGAGGCCGACGGCCAGATAATGGTTGGCCACAACAAGTACCTCTACCACAGGTGGCGGCCGGTTACGGCGATCCGCGAGGCTGACGCAGACGGGAACCCGGCGACAGCGGTCGATCCGGATTGGTTGCCGTTGGAAGACCAGTCGGAGTGGGAGCATCCGGAATACCCGGCGGGCCACAACTACGCTGCTGGAGTGTACACGAGGGCGTTCGAGGATTTCTTCGGCAGTGACACCATCGCCGGAGGCGCGATCAGTGTCTTCAGTCGGTCTTCCAACACAACCCGGAGCTTCACGAGCTTCTCTCAAATGGCAGAAGAGATGATCAATGCTCGGATCAACGTGGGGGTTCACTTCCGTACCAGTGGTGAGGTGGGTACGAGGGGTGGTCAAAAAATCTCTGACTACGAGTTCGAGAACTACTTCCAGTCGTGTGACCACACTGTGGCCGGCACTCATCAGGGTTCGCTGAGCTTGACCACGGGTGTTACGTGCCTGGCACCAGGCGCCAGAGTGACCGGTTCGATTAATGTCTCGGGTGGCGCTGGTTTCGTCGCTGATAAAGCCAGCATCGGCGGGTCGATCAACACCGGTGGCGCGACCAGAGTTCACATCCGTGACGTCGGTGTCGGTGGGTCGCTCAGCATCGGCCAGACAACCGGACAGGTGCTCGTTTCTCACACGAATATCGGGTCCTCAGTGCTGATAGTTAACAACAACACAGGGCAAAGGCCGATTGTGGTGTCGGGGAACCATATCGGCGGTAGCCTGTCCTGCTCTGGTAATCAGCCCGCACCTGTCAACTATGGAGCGCTGAACACCGTCGGGGGTTGGAAGAGTAATCAGTGCAGCAGTCTCTGAATTGAGCCTGAACAAGGGAAGACCGTTGCACCACCCGTCACCCGACTGATAGGTGGTGCAACGGTCGACCCCCGATCGTCCGCACCGCGGTGCCGCAAATTTTGGTTCGCGCGGCTCCTGGTCAGGGAAGGGCCCACAGTCGTATTGTGTTGTCCTTGCTGCCGCTGGCAAGGGTTTGGTTGTCCGGCGACAACGCTACCGACCAAATCCAGTCAGTGTGACCGGTCAGGGGCAGACCAGGTGGGCGGGGATGGGACCGGTCGGTCACGTCCCATATTCGTACGGTGTCGTCGTAGCTTCCGCTGACCAGGGTGTCGCCGTCCTGAGAGAACGTCACCGGTCCGACGGTGTTGGTGTGGCCGGTGATCGGTGCCCCGGGTAGACGGGGAGTAGACCGGTCGGTGACGTCCCAGAGTCGGATTGCGGTGTCCCTGCTGCTGGCCAGGGTGTGACCGTCCGGGGCGAACGCCATCGAGAACACCGAGTTGGTGTGGCCGGCGAGGGGCTGGCCGAGCGGGGCTTGGTGCGCCCTGGTCGGACACATCCCACAACCGCACTGTCTGGTCGCCGGAGCCGGTCGATACCGCGGCTCGGACCACCGGGCAGCTGCTGGCCGACCTGCGGGCGGTCACCGGCACCGCCCTGCCCCTCGGCCAGCCGTCGCCCGTCCCCGGGAGCAGACCGGGATAAAGACGGGCAGTGGACCAAATCGTCGCGAGAAATAGGACGACTTCGCCATGTACGCCTTTGGGTGCAACAGGGATATCGGGAGGTAAGCCCCAGGTGGGCTAACGTGGGCCGCCACGACCCCTCCCGTGTTCAGGAACCGGGGGTAAAGGGCACGTACGACTATGACCAGGCGGCTGCCGAAGCAGCCGGAATCATGCAGAGATCCCCGGGGAGGGTCAGTCGATGAAGTCGCTGTCCGAACAACTCACCGAACTTTCCGACCGGACGAGGCACGTCGAGGACGTCGTCGGTGCGGCGCGGGAGAAGAACCGGGCGCGCCTCGAGGCGCAGCGGGAATCGATCAAGACGTCGGCCGAAGCCGGCGCGGCCAAGGCATCGGAGCAGATCGCGCAGGCGGAAGCCGGCGCGGAGGCGCGGTGGAACGCCGTGCGGTCGTCGGTGAACGAGCGGTTCTCCGAGTTGCGCGCCGAGGCGGAGCAACGGCGCGCCGAGCGGGACGTCCGGAAGGCCGAGCACCGCGCCGACAGGGCTGAGGAGGACGCCGTCGACGCCATCGACGTGGCGCTCCTCGTGATCGACCAGGCCGAGTACGCCATCGCCGACGCCGTCATCGCCCGCGCCGAGGCTGACGAGTTTGCCTCGAGCCGCAGCTAGCGCTTCCGCGGCACTCGTCGGGAATGTGCCGGGAAGCACCCGGAAAGCACCACGTCGAACGAGCACCAGGCAACGGGGCGAGCCCCCAGCGGCGCAACCACCGCCCATCTGGGGTCAGCGGTCGACGGATACGGACGCCTTGGCGGCCACGCGGCGGCTCATCGGCCGGTCAGCCACCCGGCGCGTGGTCGCCATGGGCGACCGACCGATCTTCCCGGGTGAAAAGCGTACGATTTCGCTGAGCCCTTCGGACACACCAGTGGCGAAGAACCTGTCGTTGCTCGGCGGATTCGACGCGCCTGAACGAAGGACCCCTACCGTGCTGCCCACGACCAGGAAAGCCACGAGCGCGCAGCGACAATTTCACCCGGCCGTCGTGTCCGAATTGCGTCGGCGACGCGACGACATCCAGTTGCGGATCGCCGACAGCATCATCGCCTTCGCCGGCTCGATGCAGTTCGTCTATCTGCACGCTGCCCTCTTCGCGGCCTGGACGATCTGGCTGGAGAAGCACCTTTGGCCGACCCTGACGCTGTTTGTGTCGCTTGAGGAGATCTTCCTCTCCACCTTCGTGATGATCGGCCAGAACCGCCAGTCCGCCTTTGCGCAAGAAAAAGCAAACCACGACTTCCATGTGGCCGAGCAGGACCTTCACGAAGACACCGAGCTTACTCGTCTGGTCCACGACCTTCTCGTCGAGATCCGCAACGGCTCCTGGGAGCAGGCGGAACGCGCGGTCGAAGAGCGGACGGGAGTGGGGGGAGGGGAGTGAGGTGGCATCGCTCGACCCGTCGGCGACGAGCCCGTCCGATCGCCGGCTGTCGCGTTACGGCTGGCAGCCCGTCGGCCCGCCGCGCCGGCCGGTGTTGTTCATCAACCCGAGGTCCGGTGGTGGCACGGCGGCTCGCGCCGGGCTGGCCGAGCGGGCCCGCGAACGCGGGGTAGAGTCGGTCCTCCTGGCCCCGGGCCAGAACCTGGCAACGCTGGTTGACGACGCCGTGGCCAGCGGCGCCGACGCGGTCGGGATGGCCGGAGGCGACGGGTCGCTGGCGGTGGTGGCCACCGCCGCCGCCGCGCACGGGCTGCCCTTCATCTGCGTCCCCGCCGGCACGCGCAACCACTTCGCGCTCGATCTGGGGGTCGACCGACGCGATCCCGGGGGCGCGCTGGATGCCTTCACGGACGGGGTCGAGCGCCGGATCGACGTGGCCGACGTGAACGGCCGCCTGTTCGTCAACAACGTCTCGCTCGGAATCTACGGCGACGCCGTCCGCCAGCCCGCCTACCGCGACGCCAAGCTGAGTACGCTCCTGCGGACCGCCGAGGAGGTACTCGGGCCCAGCTCACCCGCGTCCGATCTGCGCCTGGTCGACGACCTGGGACGCGAACACCATCAGCTCGCCGTGGTGCTGGTGTCGAACAACCCCTACGCTCTGGACCACCCCCTGCACCGCGGCACCCGCCCGGCGCTCGACACCGGCCAGCTGGGAATCGTCATTCTGGACCGCCCCGGCGACGGAGTTCGCCCCCCGGGGCGGGCTTGGAGCGCACAGGGTCTGACGGTCAGCGCCACCGCACCGGTGCACGCGGGCATCGACGGCGAGGCGGCGGAGCTACACCCGCTGCTGCGGTTCGCCGTCCGGCCCGCGGCGTTGCGGGTCCGGATCTCGGCCCGCCATCCCGGCGCCTCGCCGTCAGCGCGGTTCCCGCCCGTCAGACTGCCTGCGCGCCAGGGCGGGTCTCGGCTTCTACGAGCGGGCGATCGGCGTGCGGGCGGACTGGTCCAACCAGGATTTCGCTGAGCTCAGGACCACCTGCGCCACGCTCGCGATCGCCGGCACCCGCACCGTCGCGCTGTTCGCGCCGGACGCCGCCCGCCCGTCCGACAACCGTTCCATGACCCCGACGGCAACCCCGTCAACTTCTTCACCCCGGTGACCCCGGTTGCCATCGCGAAGTTCGGTCAGCTGCGAGCAGCCTCGAGGTGACCGCCTTCGCCTCCCGGAGCCCGGCGGCGATCCGTGAACCACCCGCCGCTCCGGCGGACGATCTCTGCTTGCAGCGGTCACAGGTTCGCGCGGAACCACTCGCTGACCACGCGGTCGACGACTTTGGCCAGCGGGATCTGCGGCGCCGGTTCGATGCCGGGCTGTTCGGCGAGTGGGTGGTCCAGGCCGGCGATCGTGCTCAGACGGACCCGCGCCGGGTCCTGGTACTCGGCCTGGAGCGCGGCCATCAGCTCGCCGGCGTCGGAGCGGCTGATCGGGTAGTCGAGCTCGCCGCTGACCACGAGTACCGCTGGTGCCTGCCGGCGGCCGCTGATCAGCCCGGCATGGGCCACGAAATCCAGATGATCGGCCGCGGCGTGCGCCCGTTCGTCCCATTCGTAGGACGTGCCCGCCGCCGCGGTGAAGACGTCGACCACGGTCCGCGCCCGGATGGCCGGGTTCACCAGCGCCACCGCCGACACCTGGACCGGCACCCGGGCCACCACGTTGAGCGCGACCGTCCCCCCGAGCGACGCGCCGACGATCCCGATCGGCCCGCCGCTGAGGGGGAGCTCGTCCTCCAGCGCGTCGAGCGCCGGCAGGAACTCCTCGGTGGCCTGCCGGACCACCGGATCGACATACCGCAGCACGGGATCGGCCAGCGCGGCCTCGTACGCTCCCTCCACTGGACGTCGGCCGACCAGCGGCATCCCGAGATGCACCCGCCAGGCGGGGACGTCGGCCAGTGGGAGCGCGGCGGCGAACGCGCTGTCCGAACGGGGCGCGTCCATCATGTGCCAGGTCACCACCAGCGGTGCCGGGACGTCGGCGCCGCCGGCTGGCGGCAGTGCCGTGAACGGAACGCCGGCCGCGTATCCAGTGATCGGTCCGCTGTTCCTGCCGGTGGTGGTCTCGGTCATGGTGACGAACCTAGAGCGAGGGGTGAGCCAGGGGGAGGGCGCTCTGCCGGCGGCAGACAGGTCATCGTCACGGTCCGCCGTCGCCGTCCGTCCGGTGGCCGCCCGTTCGGGTCGGGGCACACCCGACGGGTACCACGTTCGACGTGAGTGTCATGCGGGTCCGTTCGCGGGCAGCGATGCTGGTCCCGCTTGTCATCATCGTGGCGGTCTGCGTGGTCGACGCCGTCGGGGGACCCGACTTCGTCATCATCGCGCTCGTGGTCATGGCTCCGCTGTTGGCTGCCAGCACGGTCGGTCCACGACTGACCGGTGTCTACGCACTCGCCGCGCTCGCCGGGGCGGGCGCGGTGGAGATCGCCAACCAGGTCGTGGAACCGGATGCGGGAGGGGGCCAGATCGCGCGGGTGATCCGGCTCGCCGGCATCGCCCTCGGCGGCGGGATAGCCGTGGTCGCGAGCCGGGCCCGCCAGGCTCGGGAGCACCGGCTGACCGCGCTGGTGCGGGTGGCCGAGGTCGCGCAGCGTGCCATTTTGAGCCCGGTCCCGGCGGTCGTCGACGGCCTGCGGTTCACCGCCCTGTACCGGAGCGCGGCCACGGAGGCCAGCGTCGGCGGAGACCTCTACGAGGTGGTGGACACCCGGTGGGGCGTGCGGCTGCTGGTGGGGGACGTCCGGGGCAAGGGGCTGGAGGCGGTTCGGCTCGCCAGCCGTGTCCTGGGCTGCTTCCGGGCGCTGGCGGGGCGGCTCGAGGATCCGGCGGATCTGGTCGCGGCGCTCGACAGCGAGGTCGCCGCCTTCGGGAGTGAGAAGAGCGAGGATTTCGTCACCGCGGTCGTCGCCCAGATCGACCGTGCCGGGCGGATGTCGCTGCTCAACGCCGGCCACCCCGACCCGCTGCGGGTCCGGGGCGGCGTCGTGGAGCCACTCGGTGTCGCCGACCGGCAGCCACCGCTCGGTCTCGGTGCCGCGCCGGCCGTGGCCCACTACCTTTTCGCCCGGTCTGACCGGGTGCTCTTCTACACCGACGGCCTGGCCGAAGCCCGCAACCGCGGTACCCGGGAGTTCTTCCCGCTTCTCCCGGCCGTGTCGGACGCGTTCGCCGCCGCGGAGCTGCCCGAGGCGAACGCGCACCTGGTCAGCGCGCTCGTCTGCTGGACCGGCGGCTCGCTTGGCGACGACGTCGCGCTCGTCGCTGTGGAGCGCCCCGAGTCGGGGGCCGAGCAGGCCCTCCCGGCCGGCGGCGAGTCGGCCGCGGCCACATCGACAGGGCCGGGGGAGTTCAGAGCCGGGTAGTGGACGTGGCCAGGATCGAGCGGACGGACGTCGCCGGGCGCTTGAGCAGGTTCTCAAGCTCTGGTCCGGTGGTGGCGAGCTCTCCTGGAGGTACAGATTCTTCGGCCCGGTGAGCATCGGATCAGCGCCTGGTGCGTCTATGTAGCGTGAAACAGACAACTACGCTGGTGGCGGGTGAGCCTCCCGGGGTCGCCGCCGTCTTCGCGGCGCACGGGGCGGGGCTGTTCCGCCTGGCGGTGCTGCTCGTCGGCGATCGGGCGACCGCCGAGGACATCGTCCAGGACGCCTTCGTCGGCCTGCAGCGACGATGGCCTGACCTGCGCGACCCGGGACGTGCACCCGCCTACGTCCGTACCGCCGTCGTCAACGGTGCAAACTCGGCCCTTCGCCGCCGGGCCCTGACCCGGCGCCTGCACGCGTCGCACCCTCCGCCGATCTGGTCGGCCGAATCGGCCGAGTACGCGGCGATTGTCGGCGAGGATCGCCTTGAGGTGATGCGGGCACTGGCCCGGCTGCCCCCGCGGCGCCGTGCCGTCCTCGTCCTTCGCTATTACCTCGATCTCACGGACGACGAGATTGCCGATGTTCTGGGCATCAGCCCGTCCAGTGTCCGTTCCACCGCGAGCAGGGGCCTGCGGACGCTGAGTCGTGTGTTCGGGCAGGAGGAAGCATGAGCACCACTGAGGATCGGCTCCGCGATGCCCTCGCCGCGACGGCGCTCGCCGCAGGGCCGGTCCCGGAGCTGGCCACGGGCCTGGCCCCCACCACGCACCGCCGCCGACGGCGATACGCCGCCGTCCCTCGCATGGCGTTTCCGGTCGCCGCGGCGACACTCGTGCTGATCATTGTCGGGGTGGTCGTAGTGGTGCTGCGTCATGACGTACGCGATCCGGCGATGCTGGCAGCTCCCCCGTCCAGGCCGCACTTCGTCGTCAGTATCACGGGCGGCGGATCCCTCGAGGTCTTCGAACAGGATTCGCCGACCGGGACACGGCGCCTGAGCGTGCCGAACCCGCCGGGAGTCGTCTTCCACGGTCTCAACCCGACGGAGGACCACCGCGTCTTCTTCATCAGCGGCAGCGACACGCGTGGGGGTGCCGAGGTCGGAAGTATGGAGGGCGTGGTGGCGTATCTGCTCACCATCGATCGCTCCGGGCGGAATGCCGCCCTCACCGAGATCCGGAACCTCGGCGGCGTCGGGGAGGACTTCACCTCGGCGTCTCCGGACGGCACCCGACTGGTCCGCGGGAGGCTTCCCACCGGTCCCGACCTCGACGGTTCGGCGCAGTCCACGCCCTACCGCATCGAGATCGTCACTCCTGGCACCTCGGAGACGAAGACCTTCACGCTCGCCCGCAACGGTCCGGGCACCAGCTATTCCTATGGCGGCGCCGGGTCCTTCTTCAGCTGGGACGCCACCGGTCGGTACCTCGCCTTCTTTCTCTCCGGAACACGAGCGGACGACGGCATCCGCATTCTCGACACCGAGGCCGACGGGGGCGATCTGATCGCCAACTCCCGGCTGATTCCTGGAACGGTGCGACTCTCGACTCCGACGGCGCGGACGCAGACGCAGGCGCAGACCAGCGCGCCGGTGCTGAGCGCCGACGCCAGGCACGTGTACGTCATCGCCTCGGAACAGGCCGCGGACGGGAGCGGGGTGTCCCGGGTGGTGGAACTCGACGCCCGTGACGGCCGGCAGACCCGGGTTCTGCTCGAGCAGCGCAACACCGACCCCGCTCACTCCCTCGGTCAGATGGCGGTCGACCTGGTCGACGGTGATCTGCGCCTGCGTGACAGCCACGACTGGCGCTACAGCATCGACGTCTCGACCGGCGCCGTGGCCAAGCTTCCCCCGTGGCACGGAGAACTGCTGTCCATGGCCTGGTGACGCGACCTTCTTCGTCCGCCGGCGGAGCACGGTGAACTCGGCGTCGGCGTCGGCGTCGGCGGGGCGGGGACGCGGCGCCGTCCTGTGGTGGTCGGTCTCACCGTCAGCCCGGACTGGTGTACCTGGTCGATCAGGCAGCCGAGGTCGCCGGTGCCCGGTTGCGGCGCGGTCGCTGCGGGGGGAACGGGTCGAGCCACGAGGTGTCACGGGGAGAAGCCCGGGGCGTGACGGGGTGGCGCCATCAGCGGATCGCCACCTGTGCCAGGGTGTGTGCCCATGGCATCGGGGGACTGCGACAACGGGGGCGCGGTGGCGAATGTCGCCGGGACGGACTTCTTCGTCTCGTACGCCACCGCCGACGAGGCGTGGGCGGAGTGGATCGCCTGGAACCTCGAGGAGGCCGGGTACAGCACCCGCATCCAGGTCTGGGATTTCGCTGTCGGATCTCATTTCGTTCACGAAATGCACCGGGCGGCAGGAGGCGCGGCCAGGACGGTTGCCGTGCTCTCCGCCGAGTATCTAGCCTCGGCCTACGCCGAGGCCGAATGGGCGGCGGCCTGGGCGGGTGACCCGATCGGCATCCATCGCCGGCTGCTTGTCCTCCGGGTCGGCGAGTGCGAACAACCCGGCCTGCTGCGACAGGTCGTCGGGACGGACCTGTTCGACGTCGACGAGAACACCGCCCGGGAGCGCGTGCTGGCGGCGGCCCGCGGACAGCGGCACAAGCCGAAGTCACCACCGAGCTTCCCCGGCAGGCCCGCCACGGCGACGGCGTCCGCGAGTACGCCCACACCGGCACGACGGCCGCCTCTGGCGCGGCCGAAGTTTCCCGGCGGCCGGGTACGGCGCGGACCGTGGCCGGCCCCACGGGTGCTGATCGCGCTGGTGCTGCTCGTGGCTCTCACCGGCGGTGGAATTGTGGGCACCGGCGCCCTCAAGAACTGGCTGGGCGGTTCCGGCCCGTCACCGTATGCCGACACCGGCTGTAAGGACGTACAGGTGCTGGGTGGCCTGGCCGGTTCGCCCTACAGCCTGTACGCCCAGACGCTCGCCGACCTCATCAATGATCGCGCACTCAACGGCGGTAACCATTGGTCGGCCACCGCTGATCTGAGCACGTCAGGGACCTCCGCCAGCCTGCGCACCCTCGCCGCGGACCCGAAGTGCACCCTCAGCCTCGCCCAGCTCAACGTCCCGGTGGACGCGGAACGCGGGCTGGGGGATTTCCGTCCGGAGAACGGCGGTCCCATCGCCGGTCTCCGCTACGTCGGGCAGGTCTACTACGACATCGTGCACCTCATCGTGCCGCCCGACTCGCCCATCGGTGGACTCGTCGACCTGTGCGGGAAGCAGGTTCTCGCTGGACGGGACAGCTCGGGCACCAACCAGATCAGCACTGTGCTCATCCGGTACGTGCAGGACACCTGGAACTGCAAGGTGGACAGCAGCCCCGACGAGGGGCTCAAGACGGCGCTGCCACGACTGGATCCATCCTCGACGGCCCCGGTGGACGCCGTCTTCTGGGCAGCTGGTGCCCCGACGAAGCTGATCAGCGACTACCTCGCCAAGGGGCACATGATCAGGCTCGTCCCGCTGAACGACGGTCGCGTCGCCGTCGCCGAGGAATGGTCCACCGTCTACCCGGACGTGAGTCAGCCATTCGTGGCACTGCCGCTCGGCCCGGAATATCCGGGGGTGAACGAGGTCGGCACCTTCGGAACGCCGAACGGCGTGGTCGCGATGAAGTCGACGGACCGGCCGCTCGTCGCCTTCGTCGCGCGGATGCTCCAGGAACGGAGGAAGGACTTCGAGCACGACCTGCGGCCGGCGCACCCGCCGGGTTGGTTTCCCACCCCGTGGTCGTTCGCCGATTCCGGTCTGTGCCAGGCGGTCCCGCTGCACGACGCGGCCTACAAGGCGTACGTCCAGGCCCCGGACGGGCAGGCGCCCTCCGGATGCCGGGTCGGCTGACGGGACATCCGATGGATCGCGGGCGCCTGGCGCCGGATTCACGGCTGCGCTCTCGAGCCCCGGCACGGCGAGCGTCGTATGGATACTCGGGACGATGACCACAGCACCGCTCCAGGCAGTGATCTTCGATCTTGACGGCACCCTGCCGGCACCGACGACGCCTTGACCGGCTCTTCGCCGACTACCTGACCTGTTACGCGTCCACCTGGGCGAGGTTCGGCGACGTCGACGCGGTGCTGGCCGCGGTCGCCCCGGCCGGCCTCGGCCCGCACGACGAGCCAGACCGCATCACATCCCTCGACCAGCTCGCCCGATACCTGCATAGGTTTGGCGGGTGACGTTCCCTCTGCGTGGGGTCCGCGTTCTCGACCTCGCCCGGCACTATCCCGGCGGGTACTGCACCCTGCTGCTGGCCGACCTCGGCGCCGAGGTGGTCAAGGTCGAGGCCCCTGGCGCCGGCGATCCGCTCCGCGGCCCGGCCGGGACGTCGCCCGCCCACATCGGCCTCAACCGGGGCAAGCGCTCCATCACCCTCGACACGCGGCGGCCGGCGGGGCTCGACGTGCTCCGCCGGCTCGTGGCCGGGGCGGACGCCGTCGTCGACAGCTCCCGCCCGGGTGCCCTGGAGGAGGCGGGCTTCGGGTATCCGCAGGCGGCAGCCGTCAACCCACGGCTGGTGTGGGCGGCGCTGTCCGCCTTCGGCGCTGACGGCCCCTACGCCGGACGGGCCGGCCACGAGGTCACCTTTCTCGGTCAGTCCGGCGCGCTGGCCGCGATGGCCGAGCAGCTCCCGTGGATGCCCCAGACGGCGATCGCCGCGCCCATGGCCGGTGCCGTCGCGGCGATGGCCGTGGCCGCCGCGCTCGCCGGCGCTGCCCGAACCGGAACCGGCTGCTTCGTCGACGCCTCGATCACGGATGCCTCGACGTGGCTGTTGTCCGGCATGCCGGCCCAGTTCACCGCCGGTGCGCCCAAGTTGGGATGGGCTGCGGGCCGCCGGCTCTACCGATGCGCCGACGACCGGTGGGTGAGCGTCTCGGCGGCCGAGTCCCGGACCTGGCATGCGCTCTGCCGGGTCCTCGACGCCGACGATCTGGCGGACCGGCTCACGGCCCCCGTCGAGGAGCAGGCGGCGATGGCCGAGCGCTTCGAGAAAGTCTTCGTCACCCGGCCGGCGGCGCAGTGGATGGAGTCGGACCCCGCCGCGACGATCGGCGCGGTGAACGAGGGCCCGGATCTGCTGACCGATCCGCACGCCTCGGCACGCGGAGCCCTCGTGGACGTCATGGGCACGCTGGTGCCAGCGACGCCGGTCCGGCTCCGGGACGCCGAGGGACGACGGTCGTCGACGCCCACCACCGGACCGCCGGCACTCGGCGCGGACACCGACGAGATCCTCCTCGCCGCCGGCGTCCCCGACGGGGAGCTCGCCCGACTGCGGGCCGACGGCATCATCTGAGCTGGCCCTGTTGGTTGACCGTGCGGGCATTGTGAGTCAGGGTGAAACTAGTTACTGAAACTAGTTTCAAGAGTGCGTGACGCGGCGAGAGCCGCCGGCCCGGAGGGAAAGGATCGGCATGGCTGAGAACGTGGTCGTCATCGGTGCCGGTGCCTACGGCGCGGCGGTCGCCGCCTCGCTGGCGCGCCGCGGTGCCCGGGTCGTCATCGTGGAGGCCGGCGCCCCCGCGGGCGGCACCTCCGGTGCGACGTTCGCCTGGATCAACGCTTCCAGCAAGCAGTCACACCCGTACCACGCTTTCGGGGTCGCGGCGATGGACGCCCACCGCAGGCTGGCGGCCGAGACGCCCGCCGGCGACTGGTACCACGAGTCCGGCAACCTGCGGTGGGAGACCGCCGACGACGAGCACGAGGTGCTGCGCCGGAAGGTCGCCACCGTCGTCGCCTACGGGTACGAGGTGCGCTGGCTCAGCCGGGCCGAGGCGCTGAAGCTCGAACCGGACGTGGATCCCGCCGCGCTTCCGGCGGACGAGATCGCCTACTTCCCGCGGGAGGGGTGGGTCGAGCCGGCCCGCCTGGTCGGCCACCTGCTCTCGAGGGCGGTGTCCCGGGGCGCCGAGCTGGTGACCGACGACCCGGTCGTCAGCCTGCGGATCGCCGCTGGACTGGTACGTGCCGTGGGCCTCGCCTCGGGTCGCTCGATCTCCGCGGGCGCGGTCGTGAACTGCGCGGGGCCGCGCGCCGGCGCGATCGCCGGGCTCGCCGGCCTGGATCTGCCGATGCGCAACACCCACGGCGTGCTCGTCCACACCTCCCCGGTCACCGTCTCGGTATCCCGCGTCATCCACGCGCCGGACGTCCACCTGCGGCCGGACGGGGGCGGACGGCTGCTGCTGCACACCCAGGCGATCGACGGCGCGGTGCGTATTTCCGGCAACGGTGAAATGAGCGCGGACGGATCGGCGGTCGAGACGATCCTCGAGGCGAGCCGGGTGCTCTACCCGGGAATCCGGGCGGCGACGGTGGAGAAGGTCCGGATCGGTGAACGGCCCATTCCCGGGGACGGCCTGCCCGTGCTGGGGCGGGCGGCCGAGCTGCCCAACTTCCATTTCGCCGTCTCGCACAGCGGCGTGACCCTGAGCGTGCACGCCGGTGACCTGGTCGCGGCGGAGGTGACGGGGGAGGACCGCGGCGACGAGCTCGCCGCCTTCCGGTTCGAGCGGTTCCACCCGGCGGGGGCCCGGTGAGGGGCGGATGACGCGCACGGTCGTCCTGAACGGAGGTGACCTCGTCGACGGCCGGGGAGGGGAACCGCGGCGCGACGTCGACATCATCGTCGTGGGCGACACCGTCCGCCACGACCCGGTCCTGCTCGCGATCGACCGGGCCGTCCGGGCGGGCGTGGTGACCCTGCCGGCCGCGGTCGCGATGGCGACCGCCAACGCCGCGGACGCCATCCCCGGCCTGGCGCCACGCCGTGGCCGTGTCGTCCCCGGGGCGATCGCCGACCTGGTGGTGACCGACCCGGCGGAGCTCCGCGACGTGGGTACTGTCATGGTCGGTGGCAGGTTCGCCGTTCGCGACGGCCGGTGCGTCGCCCGCTGACGGGCCGCCCTCCTGACCGGGCATCCGACGGCCGCCTACCGACTGGACAGCCGCCGGGACGTCAGCCCGCAGGGCACCCGACCGGAGCGTCGGCCGACCAGGCGGCCTGACCGGGCACCGCCGGAACCGTTCGGAGGGACGCGCAGCGACCATGGCGAAGCGAGTCACCATCGGTGACGTCGCCGCGCACGCCGGCGTCTCCACGGCGACGGTCTCCCGCGTGCTCAACGGGGGCGCCGTCACCGAGGCGACCGCGACCCGGGTGCGGGAGGCGGTCACCGCGCTGGAGTACAGCCCCAACGCGCTCACCAGAAGTATCTTCGCCGGTCGCTCCAGCACGATCGGTGTTGTCATCCGTGACCTGAGCAGCCCCTTCTACCTCGACCTGATCCGTGGCATCGACGACGTGGCCGCCGCCAACGACAGCCTCGTCATGCTCGCCAACACGTTCCGCCAGGCCGACCATGAAATCGCGCTCGTCAGGATGATGGACGAGCACCGGGTGCGCGGCCTGATCGTGACCGCCGGCGAGCAGACCGACAGCCGCACCCGCCGCATGGCCGAGACCGGCACGCCGTGCGTGATCGTCGCGCGTACCGTGCGGAACCCTCCGCCCGACCTGCACGCCGTCAGCCTCGACAACGTCGGGGCCGGTCGTCTGATGGCCAGGCATCTGGTCGGGTGCGGGCGGTCGTCCGTCGGGGTCGTCACCTCCGGGAGCCGCCCGTCCCAGCTCGAGCGCACGGCGGGGCTGCGGCAGGCGCTCATCGAGCTCGGACGTCCGCTGCCCGCGGACGCGGTGGCCGTCGCCGAGACGGCGGAAGAGGCCGACCATGCTGTCGGCGCGCTCCTCGCGCGCGCGCATGCTCGCGGAACGCCGTTGGACGCGGTCGCCTGCGCCACGGGCCGCCTGACCGTCGCCGCGTACTCGGCGCTCACGGCTCGCGGCCTCGCCATTCCCGACGACATCGCGTTCGTGACGATGGACGACTTTCCCTGGGCCACCGCGCTCGGGATCACCGTGATCACCCAGCCCTCGTACGAGATGGGCCGGCGGGCAGCCGAGCTCGTCGTCGAACGTCCCGGTGAAGCGGTCAGCATCGTCTTCGAGCCGGCGCTGGTCGCCCGCGGCTCCGCCGGCGAGAGAAACAGTCCGTGACCTGAGCAGCAGCGGTCAGTGTTCCGGGACGCCTCGGTCAGGGCCGCCGGGCGGGCTCGTCACGAGCCGGTGGGGTCCAGGCGGCCCGCGCCGTCGTGCGCCTCCCGGGCTTCTAGCAGCTCGTCCCAGTGCTCCTCCGCCCAGGCGCAGGCGGCGGCCATCGGCTCCAGGATGCTGCGGCCCAGGGGGGTCAGCTCGTACTCCACCCGCGGGCTCGGCCCGGCGTACACGGTGCGCCTGACCAGGCCGTCCCGCTCGAGGGAGCGCAGCGACGCGGTGAGCACCTTGGGAGAGACCCGGCGCAGCGGAACCCGCAGCTCGGAGAAGCGGCGCGGGCCGTGCTCGAGGCACCGGATGACGAGAGCCGCCCACTTGTCGCCGAACCGGATCGGGTTGAGCGAGGACGGGCACAGCTCGTCGAACATGTCGGAGGGCAGCGGTTCCCTCATGGCGGCATGGTAGCCGCTATCCGGGAGGTAACCGCTGTCCCCCATAGCGTCCGGGCACTGGCCGGGCGTGAGGGCTCCGGCTCCGGTGAGAGGCGGTCCCGCATGAACATCGTGATCTTCGGCGCCGGGGGTCGGGCCGGCCGGGAGGCCGTCGCCGAGGCGTGCCGGCGCGGTCACCAGGTCACCGCCGTGGTGCGCGACCCGGCACGTCACCAGATGCCGTCCGACGTGCGGGTAGTGCGGGGCGACGTCGTCGATGTGGCGAGTGTCGAGGAGGTGGCGGCCGGGCACGACGCCGCCATCAGCGCCGCCGTCGACCTGGCGGTGCCGTCCCACGATTTCTTCACCGCGTCGGCCCGTGCGCTGAGCACCGGGCTGCCGACGGTCGGGGTGCGCCGCCTGGTGATGGTCGGCCTCGCCTCGATCATGGCCGGGGCGTCCGGTGCCCCGTTGATGGACGAGCCCGCCTTCCCGACCGAGTACCGTCCCTTCGCCCTCGGCCATGCGGCGGGTCTCGACGAGCTCCGGGGCCGCGATCTCGACTGGGTGTACGTCGCACCCGCCGGCGACTTCGATCACGACGGCACGCGCACCGGCCGCTACCGCGTCGCCGGGCACGCGGACTGGGCGAGCCGGATCACCTACGCCGACTTCGCGATCGCGCTGCTCGACGAGATCGGGACACCGGGCCACCACCGCGCGGCGCTCATCGTCCGGGAGGCGTGACCCCGCGCCCGGCTACCTGGGGGCCGCGGCCTCGAGGTCGTCGACGCTGCCGGCCATGATGGTGCGGATGTGCCGGGTGATGTGCTCGATCGGCCAGTCCCACCAGGCCAGCGCCAGCAGGCGGGCGACGTCCGCCTCGCTGTGGCGCAGGCGGAGGAGCCGCGCCGGGTCGCCCCCGACCACGCCGTAGTCGGGGACGTCGTCCACGACGACCGAGCCGGACCCGATGATCGCGCCGTGGCCGATGCGGACGCCGGGCATCACCATGGCGCGGTAGCCGAACCAGACGTCGTTGCCGACCACGGTGTCACCGCGGCCGGGCAGGCCGGTGATGAGGTCGAAGTGCTCGGCCCAGGAAGCGCCCATGATCGGGAAGGGGAAGGTCGACGGGCCGTCCATGCGGTGGTTCGCGCCGTTCATGATGAAGCGCACGCCCGCGCCCAGCGCGCAGAACCGGCCGATGACCAGTTTCTCCGGCCCGTAGTGGTACAGCACGTTGCGGGTCTCGAAGGCGGTCGGGTCGTCGGGGTCGTCGTAGTAGGAGAACTCCCCGACCTCGATCAGCGGCGAGGTGCACAGCGGCTTCAGCAGCACCACCCGCGGCTGCCCGGGGACCGGGTGCACCACGGTCGGATCGGCGGGCACGTCCGCCATCACGAACCACCTCCCATCAGGCCACGACGATCAGGCCACGACAAGACCCAATCACGGCGGCGCGGACGACCCGGGAACCGGCCGGCGCACCGCCGGGCCGGAGTCAGCCGGCAAGCTCAGTGGCCGGACATGCCGCCGTCCACCGCGAGCGTCGTTCCCGTGATGTAGGAAGCTCCCGGGCCGGCCAGGAAGACCACCGCCGCGTCCAGCTCGTGCTGCTCGCCGAGCCGGCGCAGCGGGCTGGTGTTGCCGATGAACGTCATCAGCTTGTCTGGTGGGATCTGTGCCGTCATCTCGGAGGCGAAGTATCCCGGGGCGATGGCGTTCACCCGGATCCCCCGGCGGCCCGACCACTGCTGCGCCAGGTCCCGGGTCAGCCCGATCAGCCCGGCCTTGCTGGCGGCGTAGGCGGCCTGCGGTGCGTAGGACTTGATGAGCCCGAGAACACTGGCGATGTTGATGATGCTCGAGCCCGGCTCCATCACCCGGGCGCACGCCTGCGCCGCCCAGTAGGCGCCGTTGAGATTGACGTCGATGACCCGCCGGAACTCCTCCGGCCGCTCGTGGAGGGCGGGTACCGCGGTGCCGACTCCGGCGTTGTTGACCAGGATGTCGATCCGGCCGAACTCGGTGACCGCCGCCTCGGCGAGGGCGGTGCACTGCTCCGGGTCACTGACGTCGGTGGTGACCGTGAGCGCCCGCCGTCCCGTCCCGCGCACGTCCCGCACGACCTCCTCGAGGCGGTCGGCGCGGCGGGCGGCGAGCACGACGTCCGCGCCGGCCTGGCCGAGCGCGCGGGCGAAGCCGACGCCGAGCCCCGAGCTGGCGCCGGTGACGACGGCGACCCTGCCGTCCAGCCGGAACAGGTCCAGCACGTTGGTCATGGTGTCTCCAGGGTCACGGTCTCTCCCAGGTCAAGGTGTCTCCAGGTTTCCGCTCAGGGCGCGCAGCCCGGCCGCGGCGAGTGGTGCCGTCGCCTCGCCGACGGAGTCGAACCCGGCGCCGCGGGTCACGCCCTGCTCGAACCGGTAGTGGATGCCCTCCGCGATCACCGCCACCTTGAAGTAACCGAGTGCGAGGTAGAACGGGAAGTTGCTCAGGTCCCGGCCGGTGATCTCGGCGTAGCGGTTGGTCAGCTCGCTCGCGGCCGGCAGGCGCGGGCTGGTGGACGCCGCCGAGCCGCCCAGCACCGGCGCGAACGCCGGATCGGAGTAGGCGATGTGCACGCCCAGGTCGGCGATCGGGTCGCCCAGAGTCGCCATCTCCCAGTCCACCACCGCGCGTACCGTCGCCGGGTCCTCCGGCGCCACGATGACGTTGTCGATCCGGAAGTCGCCGTGCACGATCGACGCGCCGCTCTCCACCGGGTGTGCCTCGGCGAGCCTGGCGTACAGGGCGTCGACATCGGGCAGGGCGCGGGTGCGGATCCGCTGCCACTGGTCGTTCCACCGCCGTACCTGGCGGCCGAGATAGCCCTGCGGGCGGCCGAAGGCGCCCAGACCGACCCCGTCCGGTTCGATGGAGTGCAGCCGCGCCAGCACGTCGATCAGGGCGTGGGCGCAGCGGTCGATGTCGATCTGGGGGAGCGCGTGCAGCTCCTCCTCGGTGCGGATGACCGGGCCGGGAACGTACTCGACCACGGAGAACGGCACGCCCAGCGGGTCGCCCTCGCTGTGGGCGACCGCGCGGGGGACGGCGACCACGCTGTCGGACAGGGCCGACACCACGCGGTGCTCGCGGAGCACGTCGTGGGCCGACGGGGTGAGCCCACCCAGCGGCGGTCGCCGCAGCACCCAGCGGGTCGTCCCGTCGGTGAGCAGGTACGTGAGGTTCGAGCGGCCGCCCGACAGCCGCTCGGCCGTCAGCTCGCCGCGGAAACCGGGGATCCGCTCGGCGAAGAAGCGGTCCAGCGCCGGCAGGTCCAGCCCCTCGACGGCGGTTCTCACCGGGCGGCCGCGGCGTGCTGCCTGATCGCCCGGCGCGCGATCGCCCAGCGATGGGTCTCGGACGGGCCGTCGTAGATCCGGAACGGGCGCACCTCGCGCAGGAACCGGCTCAGCGGGACGTCCCCGGACACCCCGAGCGCACCGCAGATCTGCAGGGACCGGTCCACCACCCGCCACACCGCCTCGGCGCAGAACGTCTTGCCGATCGACGTGGCCTGCGCGGCCGAACGGCCCTGGTCGAGCTCCCAGCAGGCCCGCAGGATGAGGCCCCGGGAGGCGGCGATGTCGATCTCGTTGTCGGCGATCATCTGCTGGACCATGCCCAGCTCGCCCAGCCGCGAGCCGAACAGCTCACGCTCGTTGGCACGCCGGATCGCGATGTCGTTGGCGTGCCGGGCGATGCCCAGCCAGCGCATGCAGTGCGTCATCCGGGCCGGGCCGAGCCGGACCTGCGCGTTGCGGAAGCCCGCGTCGACCTGGCCGAGCACGGCGTCGTCGGGCACCTCGCAGTCCTCGAAGAGCAGCTCGACGTGGCCACCGAACAGGCTCTGGTCGAGCGTCTCGATGTGCCGCACCGTCTTCATGCCGGGGTTGTCCGCGTCGACCAGGAACATCGTCGCGCCGCCCGCGTCCCCGGGGTCGCCCGAGGTGCGGGCCATGCAGATCGTGACCGCCGCCCCGTCGCCGCCCGTGGTGAACCACTTGCGCCCGTTGATCCGCCAGCCCCCGTCGACCCGCTCGGCACGGGTGGTCAGCGCGCTGGGGTCCGACCCGGCGCCGGGGGCGGGCTCCGTCATCGCGAAGCAGGACCGGATCTCGCCGGCCGCGAGGGGGCGCAGGTAGCGCTCCTTCTGCGGGCCGGAGGCGACGGCCTCCAGCAGGTGCATGTTGCCTTCGTCGGGGGCGGCGATGTTCAGCGCGAGCGGCCCGAGCAGCGCGTACCCGGCCTCCTCGAACACCGCGGCCCGACCGCGCATGTCCAGCCCGTGGCCGCCGTACCCGGTGCTGACGTGCGGGGCGAACACGCCCGCCTTCCGTGCGGCGTCCTGCAGCTCGCGCCGCACCGCCTCGGAGGGGACCGGATCCCGGTGCCGCTCCTCGACCGGGAGCACCACGTCACGGACGAACCGCGCGGTGCGCTCGGCGAGGTCGGCGACCGCCGGCTCGGGCGCGAGGTCAACCACCATCGGATCTCCTGGCTGCCGCAGGGGCTAATGACTATTAGCCGGATGCTAGACACGGCTTTGTGCTGGCCGCAAGTGATCCTGACTATGATGCGAGGTGACGGTGGCCAGGTTTGGCTATCACCTGTTAGCGATCGGGGAGGGGCGTGGCTGGAAAGGACGTGGTCCGGCCCAGTTCGGTGCGGTCCGCGCAGATCCGCGCCGCCGCGCTCGACCTGTTCACGCGCTCCGGCTACGAGGCCACCACGATGGCCGACCTCGGTGCCGCCGTCGGCATGCGTGGGCCCAGCCTGTACAAGCACGTCGCGTCCAAGCAGGACGTCCTCGAGCAGATCATGACCGGCACGATGGAGGCGCTCCTGGCCGCGCACCGGGCGGCCGTCGCGACCACGGCGGACCCGGTGGAACGGCTGCGGCGCGCCACGGAGGCGCATGTCCGGTACCACGCGCGGCACCGGCTGGAGGCGTTCGTCGGGAACCGCGAGATCCGCAGCCTCACCCAGCCCAACCGCGAGCGTGTGCTGGGCCTGCGCGCGGAGTACGAGCGGTGCTTCCGGGACCTCATCGAGGCCGGCCTGCGGGCGGGGCGGTTCCAGGTGGAGTCCGCGAGGCTGGCCTCGTACGCGATCCTCGACCTGGGGATGGGCGTCGCGGTGTGGTTCCGCGATGACGGCGAGCTGACCGAGGACGCTGTGGTCTGGCAGTTCAGCCAGTTCGCCCTGCGCATCGTGGGCGCATCGTAGGCGCGGCCGGCTTCGGCCAGCGATCAGGCGTGCGGGTTCCGGCGGTAGCGTCGACGTGGTGATTTCCCTCCCGGACCGGCCGGCGGTGCCTGACCCGGCGCTTCCCGTCGCGGCGATCGACGCCGCCGTGCGCGCGCTCGACGTGAACGACGCGCGCAACGGGATCGGGCCCCAGGAGGGCCTGGCGCTGCGGGTCCTGAAGCTGGTCGAGGAGTGCGGGGAGGCGAGCGCCGCCCTGATCGGTCTGCGCGGCCAGAACCCGCGCAAGCCGCGCTCCTCCGAACAGGATCTGGTGGACGAGCTTCTCGACGTCGCGCTCAGCGCCCTGGTCACGGCGGCGTCCCTGACCGGCTCCTGGGCCGAGCGGTTCGGCGACCAGGTGCTGACCAAGACGTCGCGGCTGGTCGCGGTGGTACCAGGAGGGCTGGCGGCGGCGTCACCGGCACCGGGCGCGGTGCCACCGGCGGCGCCGGCCGTGGCGCCGGGTGTCGACCCCGGTGGTGATCCTGGTGGTGATCCCGGCCGGCCGGCTGGCCGCGGACGCGGCATCCCCACCGCGCCGTCCGTCATGGCGATGGTGCGGGAGTTCCACGGCGCGCTGGGTGACGACCTGCCGGGCTCGCCGCGTCTCCAGGACGCGGCGACCCGCCGGCTGCGGCGCGAGTTCCTGGCCGAGGAGGCCGCGGAGGCCGTCGCCGCCGACGAGAACGGCGACCTCGTCGGCCTCGCCCAGGAGCTGGCCGACGTCGTGTACGTCGCCTACGGCACGGCCGCCCGGTACGGGATCCCGCTGGACGCGGTCCTCGCCGAGATCCACCGCGCGAACCTGACGAAGGAGGCGCATCCCGCCGGCGGCAAGGCGGTCAAGGGCCCGACGTTCCGACCGGCGGACGTCGCCGCTGTCATGGGCTTCCCACCCGCGGCACCCGCGGAGGTCGGTGGGCCGGCCGGGCGAGCCGCCGACGAGCGCGTCGGGCCGTAGCCGGCGGGCCTTGACCTGAACCCGACTTCAGCCCCGACGCTGATCGGCATGACCTTCTCCGATGGTGCGGCGGTCGTCCTGGGGCCGGGTGGGCTGGTCGGCACGGCCTGGCTGCTCGGGCTGGCAGCCGGCCTGCGCCGTGGCGGCGTGGACCTCGCCGACGCCGATCTGATCGTGGGAACCTCCGCGGGTGCGATCGCGGGGGCGGTCCTGGCCACCGGCGGTGACCCCGAGCGCCTCTCCGCCCTGCCCGATCCGAGCCCCGACCCGACCGCTCCGCGGACCCGCCCGGACCCCGGCCTGATGGGCGAGGTGTTCGCGATCCTCGCCGATCAGGCTGATCCGGAGCGGGTCCGTCGCGTCGGCCGGATCGCGCTCACCGCCCCGACCATTCCCGAGGACGTGCACGTCGCCCGGATGGCGTGGCTGATCGGAGCCCACGACTGGCCGGACCGGCGGCTGCTGATCACCGCGGTGGACGTCGAGACCGGCCGGCCCGTCGTCTGGGACCGCGCCAGCGGCGTCCCGTTGGCCTCCGCCGTGGCGGCCAGCTGCGCCATGCCCGCCGCCTACCCGCCGGTGACCATCGAGGGCCGGCGCTACATGGACGGCGCGCTGGGCGGCGGATCCAACATCCACCTCGCTGACGGCGCCGACCCGGTCGTGGTCATCGAACCGGGGGCTCCCAGGCCCGGGCCCGCCGTGCCGGCCGCCGTGTCACCCGTGGCGGCCGCCGTGCGGCCCGCGCCCGCCGTCGTGCGGATCGCCCCCGACGAGGCCGCGCGGAACAGCTTCGGCCCCGACCTGGGTGACCGGAGCCGTTGGCGGCCGGTCTACCAGGCCGGGGTGAACCAGGCCCGGACGGCCGCCGGACTCATCCGCCGGTGAAGTCGAGCGAGTTCCGTAGGCCTCCAGCTACCGTCATCTGACGGTTCCCCGTAGGCGGCGTCGGCGGGACGATCGGTGGTGTGGAGCATTCGGCTGCCGAGCGGGGCGCGACCGAGGGCCGATTGTCCGTCTCTCGGCGGCGTAGTCGGCATTCGACAGACCGCGAGGTGACGTTCCGATGACAGCCGACCCGGCTCGGGGTTTCCATGACGGCGAACTGGCGGTGCAGCAGCGGGCTGGTGTCGCCCGGGACGCGGCTCGGCTCGCGGGCATGCTCGGGCCCACCCGGTTGCGCCCCGGCTCGACCGCTTTCCTGGCAGGTCTGCGGCTGGCGGCGCTGACCGCGCGCGACCGCGCCGGAACGCTGTGGATCTCGGTCCTGACGGGTCCACCGGGATTCCTCGACGGTGCCGGGGAGCTGCTGCGGATCCGCGCGGCTCCGGTGCCCGGCGACCCGTTGTCCGACCTCGGCGCGGACCAGCCGGTCGGGATCGTGGCGATCGATCCACAGGCGCGGCGCCGAATGCGCGTCAACGGCACGTTGATCTCGGCCCGTCCCGGGAGCCTGGTGGTCGAGGTCGGCGAGGCCTACGGCAACTGCCCGCAGTACATCCAGGAGCGCACGATCGGCACGGGGCCGACCCGCCGGACCGAGCACCCGGCTCCGCTGGTCGGTGATCGGCTCGACGAGTCGGCCACCCGGATCGTGCGCGCGGCCGACACCTTCTTCCTCGGCACCATCCATCCGGAACGCGGTGCCGACGCGTCACACCGCGGTGGCCCGGCCGGGTTCGTCCAGGTCGCCGGAGGCGACCTGGCGTGGCCCGACTACCCCGGCAACAACATGTTCAACAGTCTCGGCAACCTGCAGGTCGACGACACGGCCGCGCTGGCCTTCGTCGACTTCGGCACGGGCGACACCGTGCAGCTCTCGGGCCGCGCGCATGTGGAATGGGCGGACCCCGGCCCGGCGGACGACGACGGCGGAACCGGCCGGCGCGTGGTCTTCACCGTCTCCCGGGTGGTCTCGGGCGGCCCGCCGTTGCCGATCCGCGCCGCCTGACCCGCCCCGGTCCGTGCGGACCGGGGCGGAGTCGTCGACCGGGAGCCCGTCGACCTGATCGTGTCACGGGGGCGAGGCGTGGCTGGGAAGCAATTTCCAACTCAGATGGTCTGGGTGGCTAGGCTCCTGCTCATGCCACCCGCCGCGCCCAACGAGCCCGCGTCTGAGCCCGAGCCCGTGTCTGTGTCCGAGCCCGAGCCTGTGTCCGAGCCCGCACCCCGGTCCGCCGGTGCACCGGCGGAGCCCGTCGCCGCGCCGCCGGGCGCGGACCCCAGGTGGGGCGACCTGCGCCGCAAGACCGTGACCTGGTACGACCCGGCCGCCAGCGCGCGGTCGAGCCTGACCATGTCCGGCCTGGAGTTCCTGCGGGCGATGGTCGACGGCACCGTCCCGCCTCCGCCGATCTCACGAGTCTTCGACTTCCGCCCGGTCACGGCGGAGGTCGGCGACGTGGTCTTCACCTGCGAGCCGGACGAGTCCGCGTACAACCCGATCGGGCTCGTCCACGGCGGTCTCGTCTGCACCCTTCTCGACACCGCGGCGGGCTGCGCGGTGCACACGACACTGGCGGTCGGTGTCGCGTACACCTCTCTTGAGATCAAGGTCAACTACGTCCGCCCTGTCCAGGTTCTCCCCGGCCGGGTGAACACACTGACCGTGCACGGATGGGTCACCCGTCCCGGCCGCCGGGCGGCATTCGCGGAGGGCGACGTCCGCGACGCGCAGGGCCGAGTCGTGGCCACCGCGAGCAGCACCTGCCTCGTCATGGGCGCCGGGAGCTGACGGAAGCCTGTTGGCCGGCCGGGCGCAGGAACCGTTCGACGTCGGCGGCCTCGGAACGCAGCGCCTGGGTGACGGCAGGGGAGAGCGGGGCGAAGGCAGTCAGCTCGACCCGCCCGGCGCGGACGGCCCACGTGCCGGCCGCCCGGCCGTCGACCAGGGCGAACGGGCGGAAGATGCCGTTGGACGTGACGATGCCGCGGTGCGGCCCGACGATCCAGTCCCGCGACTCCCAGCCAAGCAGGACCGGGTCGAACTGACCGAGCAGCCTCGGTGGCGGCATCCGGCCTGCGCCGGCCACATCGGTGGCGCCGTCACCGCCCGCTACGCCCGCCACGGCCGCCGCGCCTGCCCCGGCCGGGCCGGCCGCGGGGGCTGCCGGCCCGAGGCCAGGTGGGCACCGAAGCTGCGCGCGGCCGTCGTCGCGGTCGGCCAGGTCCGCGGCGATCGCGGCCAGCCCGCGGCGGGCGTCGCCCAGGGGCAGCCCGGCCCAGCGGGCGAGATCGCGGTCGGTGGCCGGGCCGTGGCCCGCCAGGTACCGCCGGGCCAGCTCGGCCAGCGTGTCGTCGCGCTCGCGGGGCTCCGGCGGCGGGCCCAGCCAGTCGCGGACGAGCACGTAAGCCTGCTCGCCGCCGGCCACCGGGCTGCGCACGACCAGGCCGCGCACCGACGCCTCGATGAGGATGTAGACCAGCGCCTGCCCGTCCACCGGTACGCCGGCACCGCGGAGACGCTCGCGCAGCGCGTCGCGGCCCAGCGGCCCGTCGGCGGCCAGCGCCCGCTCGACGACCGAGACGCCCCTCTCGGCCTGGGCGGGGGAGACGCCCTCCTCGGTGAACCGACGCCGGATCTGGGCCTGCATCCGCGGGGCGGTCAGCGGGTGCAGCCACCAGTAGTCCTCGGCCCGGACGAGGTGCAGCGTCCCCCGGTTCAGCCAGGTGACGACGAGCGAGCGGTCGGTGGTCAGGGCCTCGTCGACGTCGGCGGCGTGGGAGCCGGCCACCCGTGATCTGATCGCCAGCCGCATGCCGCGCGGGTCCTGCGCCTGAACCGCGAGGAGATGCGCCACCGTGTCGACGGCCGTGCACCACGCCGTGCCCGCGAGCCCCTGCGCGGCCAGCCGGGCGGCGGCGACCGCGGGCGCCACCTCGTCCGGCGCCGTGTCCCGACCTGCCATCCAGTCAGCCTGCCAGGTCCGCGTAGTAACCGAGCCAGCCGCCAGCCGCCAGCCGCCCGCGGCTGGCGGCTGTCATCAAATCGACCCGGTTTGTTCATCCGACGTTTATCGGCGTATTGGCCGGATGGTTTAGAGGCCGACGCCGATTGGAATACGTGATGATCGGATTCGAAGTTACGTTTGCGATCGGGAATCCGCGGTAGCACGATTGCTCGCGGCGGCCCGAACAGCCCGATTCGGGTCCGGTGCGCAGGGGGCGGGGGAACGGGCATTGGTTCCGTTCCCAGGGATCCGCCTGCCTGCCTGCTCGGGGGGACCGGCCGTCATGCTCCACCTGGACCTCGGGAATCGCGGTGACATCCCGCCGCCGGACGCGGATCGGAAGGCGGGCCGGCACGGTTCTCCCCGGCGATTCCACCAGTGCGTTGCGCTGGCCTCACGCACATCGGTGACACGGGTGTGCACGAACCTCGGAAAGGTAACAGTATGACAGGCCGGACAGGGCGCGTGCGTGGTCGGCGGCTGATTCCCGCATTGCTCGCCGCGGTTTCGGTGTTCGCCGCGGCGGCGTGTGGCAGCAGCGACGGCGACTCGGGCACCGAGAACGCCGCGGGGGCGCTGGCCCCGCTGGACAGCGCGACCAAGGTCACCATCAAGTTCCTCTCCTACAACTACGGCACCCCCGGGCTGGGCGGCACGGGGACGCAGGCCCTCATCGACGCGTTCGAGAAGGCCCACCCCAACATCACCATCGAGCCGCAGGGCGTGGCGACCAAGGACGTCCTGACCCGGCTGCGCACCGACACCGCCGCGGGCAGCCCGCCGGACGTCGCGCAGATCGGCTGGAGCAAGATGGCCGAGGCCGTGCAGGCCCTGCCGATCGTGCCCGTCCAGGAGATCCCGCCGACGGCGGAGTGGGACGAGCACGTCGCCGGGATGTCGAAGAGCATCCTCTCGGCCGTCTCGGTCGACGACCAGGTGAAGGCGATGCCTTACACCATGTCGATCCCGGTCCTCTACTACAACGCCGACCTCTTCCGGGCCGCCGGGCTCGACCCGGCCAAGCCGCCGACGACGCTCGAGGAGGTCAAGAAGGCCGGGCTGGCCATCAAGGGCACCGGGTCCGAGGGCGTCTACTACGGTGTCGTGGACTCCGCGAAGTCCGACTTCCTCACCCAGTCCGTGGTGAACGGCAACGGCGGCAGCCTGGTCGACGCCAACGGCGAGGTCACCCTCGACAAGCCGGCGGCGGTCGGCGCACTCACGGGGATCCAGGACCTGGTCAAGTCCGGGGCGATGCCCGCGGTGAACACCGAGACGGCGCTGGCCGCCTTCACCACCGGCAAACTCGGCATGCTCGTCACCAGCACCGCCGTCCTCGCCAGTGCGATGAAGGCCGCCACCGGCAAGTTCGAGCTGCGGACCGCGGGCTTCCCGGCCTTCGGCTCGAAGCCCGCCCGGCCCACCTACTCGGGCGCGGGTCTCGCGGTGCTGGCCAAGGACGACGTCCACAAGCGGGCGGCCTGGGAGTTCATCAAGTTCGTCACGAGCGACGCCGGCTTCGAGATCATCACCTCCAAGATCGGCTACCTGCCGCTGCGCGAGTCCGTCGCCACCAAGCTGGGGGACTCGGCGATCGTGAAGCTCCTCGCCCCGTCGCTGGAGCAGCTCGACACCGTCGCGCCGTACACCGCCTTCCGCGGTGAGAAGGCGAACCAGGCGGTCGTCGCGCTGCAGGACGAGGCGGTCGAACCGATCGTGCTGCGGGGCGCGGACCCGGGGCCGACGCTCACCTCGGTCGCCGAGAAGATCCGGAAGCTCAGCGCCTGACGATGACCACCCTCGAGGCCGGCGCCTCGACGCTCGACGCGCGGGGGCACGCGAACAGGCGTGTCCCCGCCGCCGCCGTCCGCGCCCGACTGACGCCCTGGGCCTACCAGGCCCCGGTCCTGATCTCCCTGCTCGTCTTCGTGTACGGCCCGCTGGTGTTCACCATGGTGCTCAGCCTCCTGGACTGGGACCTGGTGTCGCCGGACAGGACGTTCGTCGGCGTGGACAACTACCGCCGCCTGGTGGAGGAACCGGAGTTCCCGCACGCGCTCGCGCGGACAGGGCTCTACGTCCTGGCGCTGCTGCCGTTCGCCACGATCGTCCCCATGGCGCTGGCGATCATGCTGTGGAAGCGGCCCGGGCGGGCCAGCGACAACTACCGGTCGCTGCTGTTCCTGCCGGTCGTCCTGGCCCCGGTCGCGACGGCGCTGTCCTGGCGGTTCGTGCTCGACCCGCTCGGCGGCGTGGCGAACCACGTCTTCGGCGCCGTCGGCCTGCCCGAGCAGGACTGGCTCGGCGATCCCGACACCGCCATCTGGGCGATCTCGCTGATCACGTCCAGCCGGTTCGTCGCGCTGAACATCCTGCTGTACGGCGCGGCGCTGGCCGCGCTCGACCGCCGCGCGTTCGACGCCGCCCGCATCGACGGCGCCACCGAGTGGGAGATCACCCGGCATCTGGTGGTCCCCCAGCTGGTCAACACGACCGTCCTGCTGTCGTTTCTCTGCGTGGTCTTCGCGGGCCAGTGGACCTTCACCAACGTCGCCGTGCTGACCCAGGGCGGCCCGGACGCCAGCACCGACAACATCTACTACCGCCTGTACACCTACGCGTTCACCTTCTTCGACGCCGGGACGGGAGCCGCCGCCGCGGTCCTGATCGTGCTGATCCTCACCGCGCTGTTCGGACTGTCGACCCTGCTGAGGAGGCGCCGTGCCCTCGGGTAGCCGCGCACTGACCGGAAGCCGCGCCCTGTCCGGTGGCCGCGCGCTGTCCGGTGGCCGGGGCGCGACGGTGGGCCGGCACGCGGTGCTGCTGCTGGCCGCGTTCGTCATGCTGTTCCCGCTGCTGTGGGCGCTGTCCGCGTCGTTCAAGCCCGGCACCGACATCTACAACGCGAACCCGCTGCCGTTCCCGGGCACGCTGGACAACTACCGGTACGCCCTGCGGGAGTTCCCGCTCTGGCGGCTGCTGGTCAACACCTTCGTCACCGCGATCGGCGTGACCCTGCTGCACCTGGTCGCCGGGGTGCTCGCGGCCTGGTCGTTCGTGCGCTTCGCCCACCGGGGCCAGCGGCTGGTGCTGGGCCTGGTCACGGTCGCCCTCGTCGTCCCCCCGCAGTCGCTGATCATCCCGCACTTCCTGATGATCACCCGGCTGGACCTGCGGGACAGCTTCGTCGGCCTGATCGTCCCGCAGCTCGCGACCTGCGCGCTCGCCGTCCTGCTGCTGCGCGAGCACATCCGGGCGATACCGCCGACGCTGATCGCCGCCGCCACTCTTGACGGCGCGACGCACGGCGAGACGCTGCGGCAGATCGTGCTGCCGCTGCTGCGCCCCGCCCTCGGCGCGGTCGGGATCGTCGTGTTCATCACGACGTGGAACGAGTACCTGTGGCCCTCGCTGGCCGCGCCCAGTCCGGAGCACACCACGATCCAGATGGGGCTCCAGCTCTTCGAGACCACAGAGGGGCCCGAGCACGGCCCGATGCTCGCCGCGGCGATGCTCGCGACGCTCCCGGTCGCCGCCGCGTATGTCCTGGCGTCCCGGCGGATAGCCGACGCCTTCCTCCAGGCCGGATTGCGGTAGCCAGTTGACGACTGAGACCCCCCCGATGACTGCCGGCGTCACCACGGACGGCGGCACCGCGAATGACCTCACCCCGGACGGCGCCGGAGTCCTGCTCGACGGCGTCACGAAGCGCTACGGCCGCCAGACCGTCCTCGACGTGCCGCGACTGCAGGTCCCGCACCGCTCGTTCACCGTGCTCGTCGGGCCGTCGGGCTGCGGCAAGTCCACCGGGCTGCGGGTCGTCGCCGGCCTGGAGACCCCGGACACGGGCCGGGTCGTGATCGGCGGTGTGGACGTCACGGACGTCGCGCCGGGACGGCGCGGGGTCTCGATGGTCTTCCAGGACTTCGCGCTCTACCCGCACCTGACCGTCGAGCAGAACATCTCGTTCAGCCTGCGGCTCGAGGCCCGCCACGACCGGCGCAACGGGCCGAGCAAGGCCGACATCGCCCGCCGGGTCACCGAGGCGTGCGCGATGCTGGGCCTGGAGAAGCTGCGCGGACGCCGGCCGGCTCAGCTCTCCGGCGGCGAGCGCCAGCGCGTCGGACTGGCCCGCGCGGTCGTCCGTCGCCCCTCGGTGCTGCTGCTCGACGAGCCACTGTCCGCCCTGGACGCCCAGCTGCGCCAGCACGCGCGCGCCGAGCTCGTCCGGCTGCACCGGGAACTCGGCAACACCGTGGTCCTGGTGACGCACGACCAGCTCGAGGCACTGTCGATGGGCACGAACCTGGTGGTGATGAACGGCGGGAAGGTCGTCCAGTCCGGCACGCCCGGTGAGATCTACCGGCGCCCGGCGGACACCTTCGTCGCCGGCTTCGTCGGCAGCCCGGCGATGAACCTGCACGACGTGCGGGCGGGCACGCATCCCGCCGGGACCGAGCTGACCGCGCCCGGCCTGCGCGTGGTGATCCCCGGCGGCGGGCTGCCGGCCGAGGTCCGGCTCGGGTGGCGTCCCGGGGACGGGGTCCTCGAGCGGCTGCCGGACGCCGGACCGGCCGCCGGGCTGGGCGCCGGGGGCGAGTCGACCGGGCCGGGGCTGCACGCCGACGGCGTGGTCGACGTCGTCGAGTTCACCGGCGACGCCGTCGTCGTGCACTGCGCCGGGGAGCTCGGCCGCTGGGCGGTGGCCGTCCGGGCGGGCGTCGACCAGCCGGCCGTCGGCGACCGGGTGCGGACCAGGGTCGCGGCCGCCCATCTCCACCTGTTCGACGCGACCACCGGCCGGCGCATCGACGATCCCACCGCCTGAGTGCGGGTCACGCCGTGCCGCGGCCGGACGGCGTTCGTGCCGTCCGGCCGGGCGACGAGGACGTGGCTCCTATCGCCACACCACCGGCACGGCGGACGGTCCCCGCTCGTACATCCCGATGACGCGCGGGGTCTCGGCATGAGAATCGAGGCGCAGACCGGGTAGGCGGTCGAGCAGCGCGGAGACCGCGGTGTGGATCTCCGCGCGGGCCACGTGCATGCCCAGGCAGATGTGCGGTCCGCCACCGAAGCCGAGATGCGGACCCGCCGGGCGGGTGGGATCGAACTCGTCCGGACGCTCCCAGCGCGCGGGATCGCGGTTGGCCGCGCCGAAGCACAGATGTACGACCGACCCGGCGGGGATCGCGACCTCACGCAGCGTCGTGTCCACTCTCGCGAAACGCGAGAACATCGGGTCCGTGGGCGTCCAGCGGATGGCCTCGTCGATTGCCGGGCGCAGGAGCGCGCGGTCCGCGCGTACGGCTTCCAGCCAGGTGGGACGGGTCAGCAGGGCGAGGAGCGTGATGCCCATCTGCTTCCACGTCGAACCGGAGCCGGCGGTCAGCAGCAGAAACGCGAAGCCCAGGATCTCCTCGTCGGCGAGGGTGTGGCGCCCGCCGTCCTCATCCGTGATTTCCGCCTGCGCGAGAACGCTGATCAGGTCGTCCTGCGGATCACGGCGACGAGCCGCGACGATGGGCATCACGATGTCGACGAACGCGTCGGGGCTGCGCCCGTCCGAGGTCGCCGCCGCCTTTATGCGCAACGCGTCGGCGGCGCCGACACCGAAGCTGCCGCAGATGGTGAGCAGCGGAATGGCGGCACAGAACTCGACGTTGAGATCGGCCCGGCCGGCGGCCTCGAAGGTGTCGATGAGCATGTGCACGGTGGATCTGATCCACCGGTCGATCCACCAGCCAGCCTGCTTGGGCACGAACGACGGCTGGACGAGCGCCCGGTAGCGGCGGTGCCGCGCGCCGTCCATGAAGAGCAGAACAGTCTCGCTCCGCTCGTTCTCGAAGCCCGGGATGGCCGGCGCCGAGGCGAAGGTCCCAGTGTCCCGAAGCACCGCCTGGCAGGTGGCGTAGTCGAAGACAGAGAAGTGCGGCAGCTCCGGATAGGGCAGGCCCGGGAAGAACGCGTCGCCGTGGAATCCGACCAGAGGACCGACGATGCCGGGGTGCACCGGGCCGGTCTCGCGCAGCCGGTGGAACTCCGGGTAGATGTCGCCCTCGAACGCCCCGCCGCGGGCGGCGTACACCTCACTACGGAGATCGAACAGCTCGCGGATCCGTCGAGGGTCCAGGGCCGAGGCGTCGCGCGTCACCATGTCAGCCTCGCTCGGATAAGACGATCCGAGTGCGGGATTCCATCATCTGACCGCCAAATCATCTGACCGCCAATTGTCAGTGACAATAGCCGTCAGTGACAATAGCCGGATAGCGAGGTTTGCCGCAAGAGTACTTCACGATCCGTCGATGGGTACGGCTTTCGGACGACGGGACGGTGTTCGGTGTTCGGTGTTCCGGTGCCGGCGTCGCCGGAACGTTGACGCGGGCCGCGTACCCACCACCGGTCAGCAGGGCACACACCTCGTCGCCGACGGCCGGCCCGCCCGCGTCGGTGGCCGCGCCGATGGCGGAGACCCGGCCGGCGCACTCCGGGTCGAGGATGTCGCTCGCGCCGGGCGGCGCGCGGGATCGGCCACCTCCGACCAGGACGTCACTTCGGGGTTACCGGGAACGCTTACCGGAATCGCTTTGCGGGAAATATCCTAATCTCTTCGATCTTATTTTTCCGTATATTAACTGAATGTTTTTCGGATGTCGTGGAGAATATCGGGGCGGGTAGCCTGGGTGCCCGCTTCCTGGCGTGGGACAAGATCTCAAGAAGGAGCGGAGCGCTGTGTCGACCATCGATGTCCGGGGCGTGTCGATCTCTTATGGAGATACCGGTTCTCCAGCAGGTCGGCCGGATGCGCCGACGATTGTGTTCGGGCACGGCCTGCTGTTCGGCGGCTGGGTGTTCCGCGCGCAGGTCGCGGCGCTGCGCGAGCACTACCGCTGCGTCACCCTTGACTGGCGCGGCCAGGGTGACACACCGCCGACCCCCGGCGGGTACGACATGGACACCCTCACCGCCGACGCGGTCGCCGTGATCCAGCGGCTCGGCCTCGCGCCCGTGCACTGGGTGGGACTGTCCATGGGCGGCTTCGTCGGCCTGCGGATCGCGGCCCGCCACGGCGAGCTGCTGCGGTCGCTGACGCTGCTCGACTCGAGCGCCGATGCCGAGGAGCCGACCGAGGCCGGTGCCTACCGGCGCCTGGCCCTGGTGGCTCGGCTGGTCGGCGTCCGGCCGGTCCTCGGCCGGGTCCGTCCGACCATGTTCGGCCCCTCCTTCCTCGCGGACCCGGACGGCCGGCCCGTCGTCGCGGAGTGGGCCGGCCGGCTTGGCCGAGTCGACCGCTCCGCCCTGCGCAAGGCGGTGCTCGGGGTGGCCGACCGCCCGCCCGTCGACCACGAGATCCCCGGCATCGCGGTGCCCACGCTCGTCGTCGTCGGCGCCGACGACGTGGCCACCCCGCCCGAACGGGCCGAGCGGATGGCGGCCCGTATCCCCGGCGCCCGGCTCGAGGTCGTCGCCGACTGCGGACACACCAGCCCGTTGGAGCAGCCCGACGTCATCACCGGCCTGCTGCGCGGGTTCGTCGCCGGGGCGTGATCCCACCGTTCCAGGGCGCCGCCGGCCCGTGACGCCGGTGGCGGCCCGGACCGCCGCCGGCCCGAGACGCCGTTACCGGACGGCGACCGTCAGCGAGGCCGGGCCGCGGACGTTGATCCGGCCGTTCCAGCGGACGTCCTCGAGCACCGGCGCGGGGAATCGCCCGACGAAGCGGGAGATGGCCACCCGGGCCTCCAACCGGGCCAGCGCCGCGCCCACACAGTGGTGGATCCCGGCGCCGAAGGACACGTGCCGGTGCGCGTCGGCGCGGTCGAGGCGGACCTCGTCGGCGTCCGGGCCCCAGAAGTCGGGATCCCGGTTGGCCGCCGCGAGACACACCGTCACGAACACGCCGGGCGGGATCTCCGTGCCACGCACGGACAGCGGTTCCAGGGTGATCCGCCGCATCAGGTGCACCGGGCTGTCGTAGCGCAGCAGCTCCTCCACCGCGTTCCCGGCGAGCTCGGGCTCGTCGCGCAGCCGGCGCATCTGGTCGGGGTGGCGCAGCAGCGTGAGGATCCCGCCCGCGACGAGGTTCACCGTCGTCTCGTGGCCGGCGACGTACAGCAGCATGACCTGCGCGACCAGCTCCTCCGCGCTGAGGACGTCACCGTCGTGCTCCGCGCCGATGAGCGCGGTCAGCAGGTCGTCGCCGGGGTTGTCACGTTTCCAGTCGGTCACCGTGCGCATGATGGCGGCCACCTCGTCGTTCGCCGCCCGGATCTCGGCCTGCAGCCCCGGGTCGGGCAGCGGCTCGAGGGCCCGCACCATCGTCCCGGTCAGCTCGCGGAGCCTGCCGTGCTCCATCACCGGGATGCCCAGCAGCTCGGAGATCACGGTGAACGGGAGCGGGAAGGCCAGCTCCGCGACGAGGTCGACCCGGCCCGCCTCGGCCATCCGGTCGAGAGCGTCGTCGACGATGCGTTCGATCCGCCCTTCGAGCGCGTCGACGGCGCGCCGGGTGAACGCCTTCGTCACCAGCCGGCGCAGCCTGGTGTGGTTCGGTGGATCCTGGTCGAGCATGGACAGGCCGTGCATGAGCCGGTTCTGCTTGCCCAGGGTCCGCGACTCGCTTTTCCACTCCGGAAGCTCGGTGATGTGCCGTTCGTCGACGGAATGCCCGGAGCGCTGGATTCTCGCCACATCCTCGTACCGGGAGATAATCCAGAATCCCAGCGGGTGCCGGTGAGCCGGCGCGTTTTCGCGCAGCTGGGCATAGTGCGGGTAGGGGTCCTCGGCGAAGCCGTCGGCGAACGGATTGAAGACGTACTGCCCGCTGGTGGCCCGCGGGGTTCGGGTGTCGGTCACCGGTCGGCGCCCCTCCTCGGGTCGGGGACCCTGATGTTGCGCAGAGTGACGAATGCGGTCGCGCACAGCGTCTCGACCTCCCGGCCGCGGGCGGTCGAGCTGTAGACGTCGGCGGCGGCGACGCTGATGGTCGGCCCCGCCTTGATGACGCGCCCGCGCGCGACGATCCGCTCCCCGCGCGCGGGGGCCACGATCTTGACCGTGTAGTCGATGGTCATGTTGGCCCAGCCGGCCGGCAGCAGCGTGCCGGCCGCGCACCCGCCGGCGAAGTCCGCCAGCGCTCCCAGCACGCCGCCCTGGACGAACCCGTCATGCTGGGTCAGCTCCGCACGGTACGGCTGGACGAGCTCGGCCTCGCCCGGCGCCAGCCTGCCGACCTGGAAGCCGAGGTGCCGGGCTGCCGGCATGCTCAGGACCGCGTCCGTCACGGCCCGCTCGAAATCGGGGTTCGGCGCTCGTGGCGAGTCCATTTCAGGTCCTCTCGCGCGGGTTGTCGGTGCTGGGAGACGGGCCGGTGGCCGGGTCGGTGGACGGGCTGGTCGACGGCGTCCAGCGGTCGAAGGCGTCCCGCAGGTAGCGGCGTCGGGCCGCGGCTCGCATGATCTTTCCGCTGGTCGTCTTCTGGAGCCGGCCCGGCAGCGTCAGCACGAGATCCCCGACGGAGACCTGGTGCTCACGCACCACCGCGGCCCGGATGGCCCCGGCGACCTCACCCGGGTCGGCCCGCCGCCGGAACTCGCCCCTGACCTCCTGGACGATGACGAGCCTCTCCCGGTCGGCACCCGGAACGGAGAACGCGGCACACCCGCCCGGCCGCAGCGCGGGATGCGCGGACTGCGCGGTGTGCTCGAGGTCCTGGGGGTAGTAGTTCCGACCCCGGATGATCACGAGGTCCTTCAGTCGTCCCACGACGAACAGCTCGTCGTCGACCACCAGGCCGAGGTCCCCCGTGCGCAGGTAGCCGCGGCCAGGATCGTCGGCGTGCTCGGCGTGGAAGGTCTCGGTGCTCTCCCGCGGGCGGTCCCAGTAGCCCCGCGCGACATGGTCCCCGGCCACCCAGATCTCCCCGATCCGGTCCGGTGGGAGAGATCGTCCCGTCCGCGGGTCCACGATCCGCAGCGCGCCGTCCCGGGGGAGGACCCCGGAACCGACCAGGGTGCTGCCGCGGCCCGCGGGCACCGGCGTGTAGCGGCCCTCACGCAGGTCCTCGGTGGCCGCCTCGATCACCCTCGCCCCGCGGCCCTTCTCGCTGCCGGTCACCAGCAGCGTCGCCTCGGCGAGGCCGTAGCACGGGTAGAGCGCCCGCTCGTCGAACCCGTGCGGCGCGAACGTCTCGGCGAAGCGTCGCAGGGTGTCGTGGCGGACGGGCTCCGCGCCGTTGAAGGCGACCTTCCAGCAGCTGAGATCGAGATCGGGCACCCCGCCCCGGGCGGCGCGGGCCACGCAGGCCTCGAAGGCGAAGTTCGGGCCGCCGCTGGTGTGCGCGCGGTACCGGGAGATCAGCGACAGCCACAGCATCGGCCACCGGATGAAGGCGGTCGGGGACATCAGGACGCAGGTGGCCCCGGCGTACAGCGGCTGCAGCACGTTGCCGATCAGGCCCTGGTCGTGGAAGAACGGAGCCCAGCCGACCACCGTCGAGTCGCGGTCGTGCCCGAAGGCCCGCCGGATCATCTCCTGGTTGGCGGCGAGGTTCCCGTGGGAGACCATGACCCCCTTGGGGTCCGACGTCGAGCCCGACGTGTACTGCAGGAACGCGATGTCGGCGGGATCGAGGTCCATGGGTTCGACGGCCGTGGGGTCGAGGCCCGCGGCGTGGACGTCCACGGTGTGGATGCCCGCGGTGTGGATGCCCGTGGGAGCCGGGCCGGCGGGGATCCGGTCGACGGGGATCCAGGACATCGCGCCGCGCGGCGAGGTCAGGGCGGCCCGGAGCTCGCGGGCCATCGCCTCGAGCGTGAGAACCGCGGCCGGCTCGCAGTCGTCCACGATCCGGCGGGTGGAGTCCTGGACACCGTCGCGGTGCGGCGGGTGGACGGGCACCGCGACCACCCGCGCGTACAGACAGCCGAGGTACGCGACGACGAAGTCCAGGCACTGCGGGAACACCAGCAGCGCCCGGTCACCGGGTTCGCAGGCCCGGGACAGCTCACCGGCCACGGCCAGCGCGCGGGCGTGCAACCCGCCGTAGGTCAGGCGGCCGGTCTCCTCCGCACGCTCGTTCACGAAGACGTACGCCGTCCGCTCCGGTTCGAGCGCGGCACGCCCACGCAGGACGTCGGGAAGCAGCGTTCCCGGCCGCACCGCCGCTGTACCGGGCGTCGTCGTCCGTCGCACCGCCATCCCCTCTCGCCGCGCTCGCTGTGCGCTGGTGGACCGGGCCCGCGTCACCGGCTGGACGTCCCGACGGTCGTCACCGGGACGCCTCCGGGGATGCCGCGCCGGCGGGGCGGGCGGCACCGGCGGCGTGGGGGAGGGCGCGGGGGAGAACGGTGCCGGCGGCGTGCAGAGTCACCGGGAGGTGCCGCAGCCCCCGGACGATGGAGCTGTGGTCCTGCCACTCGAGCTGGTCGGTCCGCGGCTCGATGCTGGTGGTCGCTCCGAAGAGGCACTCGAAGACGACCTGGGCCTGCATCTCGGCGAGGAGACCGCCGAGGCAGCCGTGCATGCCGTGGCCGAAGGCCAGGTGGGCCTTCGGCGCGCGGGTGACGTCGAACTCGTCCGGCCGGTCGAACACGGCCGGGTCGCGGTTCGCGGCGCCGAGACACAGCAGCACCTGGTCGCCGGCCCGGATCCGCCGGCCGTCGACATACACGTCGCGGGTCGCGACGCGCTTGGTCATCTGCAGCGGGCTGTCGTAGCGCAGCGCCTCGGTGACGGCGTCGCCGGCCAGCTCGGGCGCGCGGTGCAGGCGGGCCGCCTGGTCGGGGTGCCGCAGCAGCGCGAGGAGACCATTGCCCAGCAGCGACTTCGTGGTCTCGTTGCCCGCGACGAAGCACATGATGCAGACGAAGATCAGTTCCTCGGGGGTGAGTGCGTCCCCGCCGGCCGTGCGGGCCGCGAGCAGGCGGCTGATCAGGTCGCCGCCGGGCCGCTGCCGGCGCTCGGCGACGACCCCGTCCAGAGCCCGCGCGAACGTCTCGACGACGTCGCACACGTGCTCGAAGTCGCCGGCCCGCATCAGCCCGGGTTCGAGCAGGAACCGGATGTCGTGCGTCCACGGGCCGACCTGCGCGCGCAGGCCGTCCGGCAGCGCCATCCAGTCGCACATGACCGTGACGGGCAGCGGCGCCGCGAGGTCGGCGATGGCGTCCATGCCGCCGGCGGCCAGGGCGCGCCGCACCAGGCCACCGGCGACCTCCTCGACGCGGGGGCGCAGCGCGGCCACCTCGGTGGCGGTGAACACCCGGTTCACCAGCCCGCGCAGCCGCGCGTGGTCCGGGTTGTCGGTGAACACCAGGGACTTCTCGCCGAGCCGCACCACCCGGTCGACGTTCGCCCGGGCCAGCTGGCCGGCCCGCCGGCTGACCAACTGGGGGATGAGCCCGGCGCTGAACGTGCGGTCCCGCAGGACGCCCTGCACGTCGGCGTGCCGGGTCAGGACCCACATGCCCATCGTGCGGTGGACGGGCTGTGCCTCGCGCATCCGTCGGTACAGCGGATAGGGGTCGCGGCGGAACTCCGCGCCGAAGGGGTTGAAGCGGATCGCCGCCCGCCCTCCGCCGGCGGCGCCCCCGCCGGAGGCCCTGCCGGCGGCGGCTCCGCCAACGGTGGCCGCGGCTTCGTCGACGGCGGCTTCGTCGACGGCGGCTTCGTGTGCCCGCGGGGTCATCCCCTCGGCACCTCCCCGGCCGCGAAGTAGCGGTCCCGGAAAGGGCGCAGCACGATCCTGAGCAGGCAGATCTTCCCCATCCGGAAGCCGACGGAGGACAGCTTCAGGTAGCGCTCGTACCGGGCGACCACCTCGGGCCCCACCAGCCGGCCCGCCTCCGCGCGCCGCGCGCGCAGGCGGCGGGCCCACTGCTCGCACGTCCAGGCGTAGTCGAGCCGGCCGTTGTGCACCGACTGGATCTCGAAGACGCCCTCGGCCGCGGTCACGATCTCGGTCAGGGTGGGCAGCTCCGCGTTCGGGAAGATCTCCTGCTGCATGAAGCGGCTCGCCTCGGCGCCGGACATGTTCGCGTAGGCGATCGTCTGCAACGACAGCGCGCCCCCGTCGTTCAGCCAGGACCTCGTCCGGGTGAAGAACTCGTGGTAGCGCCGAACCTTCTCGGCCGGCGAGTCCTCGGGCCTGGCGAAATGCTCGAACGCGCCGATCGAGATGATCCCGTCGAAGCGGTCCTCGGGGGAGTAGTGCAGCCAGTCCTCGGTGCGGACGTCCACACCGGGGTGGCCGCGGGAGCGCACGTGGGCCGCCTGCTCCTCGCTGAGGGTGAGGCCGACCGACCGCGCCACCCCACGCTCACCGGACAGCCGCTCCAGGATCGAGCCCCAGCCGCAGCCGATGTCCAGCACGCTCCGCGCGCGGCCCGCGTCGATCGCGTCGAGATGGAACCGCAGCTTGCGCTCCTGGGCGGCCTCCAGGGTGTCGTCCGCCGCCGCCCGGATGGCGCACGAGTAGGTGAGAGACCGGTCCAGCCAGAGTGCGAAGAACTCGTTTCCCACGTCGTAGTGATGGCGGACGGCGGCAGCCGCCTCGGCTGCCTCTGCCCTCCGGTCATTCTCGTCGGTCAGCGTCACGATCAGGTCACCTGCCGTTGCGCCTGTCGCTGCTCGTGCAGGCGTGCCGCGACGGCGTTCAGGCTGGGATTGGCGAAAAGCTCCTCGGCGGCGAGCTCGACGCCGTAACGGTCCTCGACCTCGGTGAGCAGGGATACCGCCAGGGCCGAATCGATGCCCAGCCGATCGAAGTCGGCGTCCAGATCGAGGGTTCCCGCGGGGACCTCGAGAAGTCCGGCCAGGTACTCCCGGCACCATCCCGCGATTTCCGGCTGTGTCGACTCCATTGGTGCCCCCTCCATTTGTGTCCCCTCCACTTGTGTCCGCTCCCTATGTCGCCGGGCCGGTCGCCGTCCCGGCGGTTCTCGGCACTCTTCGTGCGGCTATGCGTTCCGTGGACGGAACCTTGAGGTCCCAGGCGAGGCCGCACGCCGCGAGGGTCCTGATGAGCCAGTACCCCGGGTCCAGGTGGTACCAGGCCAGGCCGAAGGAGGGGGATTCCGGAAAGGCATGGTGGTTGTGGTGCCACGACTCGCCCAGGGTCAGCAGCCCGAAGACACCGCCGTTCCTGCTGTTCTCCCGGGAGTCGAAAGCCCGGGTGCCGAACATGTGCAGAAAGGAGTTGATCGACCAGATGATGTGCTCGAGGACGAAGATCCGCACCAGGCCGCCCCAGAGGAACCCGCTCACCGCCCCGGCCCAGCTCCAGTAGACCAGGCCGCCGACGAGCGTCGGGATCAGCAGGCCCAGGAGGACCCAGTAGTCGTAGCGCCGCCCGATCCGGGCCAGCGCGCGGTCTCTCAGCAGGTCGGGAGCGTAGTGGGCGATGTTGGGGTATTCGTGGCGGCGCATCCACAGGAAATGGGAGTGCGCCAGCCCGTGGAGCCGGCCGCGCAGCCCGCCGCCGGCGAGATTGGGGGAGTGCGGATCGCCGGTGCGGTCGCTGCACTCGTGGTGCCGCCGGTGCAGGGCGACCCAGGAGACCATCCCGCCCTGGCCGGCCATCGAGCCCAGAACCGCTAGCACGGCCGAGACGCCGCGCGTTGTCCTGAACGTCCGATGGGTGAACAGCCGGTGATATCCGACGGTGACACCGAGCCCGGTCAGCAGCCACATCGACGCCAGCAGCCCGAGCTCGGTGAAGCCGAACGGGTGCACGGTGAGGAATCCGAGCGCGGCGATGGTGCCAAGAATCGGGATGATGTCGAACAGCAGGAAATGGCGGCGCTGGAGGCGGTGCAGGTAGGGGCTGCTGAGTGTTTTCCGGCGGGGAGCCGGTCTCGCGTCTCCGGTGTCGGCATCGAGGTTGGAAATCCCGGCCGCACGCTGGATGTCTGCCATTTCTGAACCGTGCCTCCTGAGTACCCACTCGAGGTCGTCATTCAGGTGGCGGCAGCGTAACAGCAGCCCAGGCGGGTTTTGTAGGCTCCGTCGCAGATACAAATCGCGCGATTGAACTCAGGTCGCCTCGGGAGGTCTGATGATCACGGTGTGGGCGGGTCGGCCGGCGGGTCGGCCGGCGGGTCGGCCGGGGGTTCGACCGGTGAGCCGGTCGGCGGGCCGGGTCGTGCTGCCGCCCGCGGAGTTCCTCGCCCGCCGCGCCGGGCGCCGTCCCGAACTCCTGCGGCACCTGGTGACCGCCGGTCTCGCCGCGCTCGGCCGCGACGCCGCCGCGCCGCCGGAAATCCGCTTACCGCCCCGCTGACCGCATTTGCTGACCGTGCGGGCTGACCGCGGCCGCTGACGGCACCCGTGCTGACCGGCGGCGGATCGCTGGCGACCACACCGTCACCGCCGCCGGCCACGGGGCCCACGCCCGCCGGGCTCGAGCGGCGTCAGAACCGTCCCGGGGTGGCGAACGCCCGAACTGCCTCGGCTCGCCCCGGAACCGTGGACCGGTTCACCGCGGTCTCGAGAGACGACTGTCCGCCCGCGATCCACAGCGGACCATTGGCGATGTTGTCCAGGGCTTCCTGGGCGGCTTCGTCGGGCGCCTGAGCGGCGTCGAGGGGATAACCCAGCCGGGCCATCGCCGGAGTGGCCGTGAAGCCGATGCTGAGGTGCAGTACGTCGACTCCGTACTGTTCGCACTCGATCCACAGCGCTTCGCTGAAAATGCGACTGAAGGCCTTCGACCCGCAGTAGGCGGCCAGGGACGGCGCGCCCATGAAGCTGGCGCCCGAGCCGGACAGGATGATCCCCCCGCGCTTGCGCGCGCACATGAGGCCGCCGTAGTGCCGCGCGAACTCGGCCTGACCGAGCACGTTGACGGCTATGACCGACCGGTAGACCGCGGGATCCAACCCGACGAAATCACCGCGGACGCTGTTGGCGCCGGCGTTGTAGATGAGCAGGCCGACCTCGATGTCGTCGGTCACGGTCCGTGTCCGCTCCAGGGCGTCCGGCTCGCTCAGGTCGACGGACAGGATGCGTACCTCCGCGCCGCCCGCGCGCAGGTCATCAGCGAGCACCTGTAAGGGACCGGTCTTGCGGGCCGTGAGGACCAGTCTGAATCCCTGGGCGGCCAGCTTTCGGGCGTAGCTCTCACCGATGCCCTCCGAGCCGCCGACGACCAGCGCCCACGGCCCGTACTTCTCCAGATTCATGATCTTCCCTTTGGTGGCGGTGACCCGGGCGCCCCGGCCGTCCCGTCGCTCCGGTTCAGGCGGTGGTCGTGGGCTGGTCGTCCAGGTCGATCCCGAGCTCCTTGAGTTCACGTTCGGCCCAGAACAGGCGTCCGGTGTATTCCATGGGCTCGGCGCACGAGGCGAAGTAGGCGAGCATGCGGGCGGGGACGTCCATCGGCACGGCCACGCTGTCGTCGAGGCCGGCCTCCTTGACGCGGATGGCGACGAGCTCGGTGGCCACCAGGCCCGGGTGCATGCCGATCACGGCGATGCCCTTCCGGGCGAGCTCGGGGGCGAGGACGTTGCCGAGCCGGTCGAGTGCTCGCTTGCTGGAGTAGTAGCCGGGCACGGCGAGGCTGAACTCGCCGATGTTCTCGAGCTTGGGGAGCTCCTCGGGCTGGCGGAAGACCTCACCGCTGCCGGTGCTGAGGTTGAGGATGCGCCCGCCGCCGCGACGTTCCATGATCGGTGTCACTGACTGTATGAGGGTGAAGGGCGCGTGGAGGTTGACGTCGAACTGGTACAGCCAGTCCTCGCGTGTCAGCTCCAGGAATCTTTTGGACCAGATGTCGCCGGTGGTGGCCGCCGCGTTGTTGATGAGCACGTCGACGCCACCGAACCGCTCGACGGCGGCGTCGACCAGGTGCTGGAGATCCGCCTCGCTGGCTAAGTCGGTCTGCACGGCGATCGCGCTGGCGCCCGTGTTCTCGATCTGCGTCAGTGTCTCGTTCAGGGTGCCGGGCAGGGTTCTGTCCGGCTCGACCGTTCGTGCGGCCAGGACCAGGTTCGCGCCGCGGCGGGCGAACGTCTGGGCTGCCTGCCGGCCGACGCCCCGGCTGGCCCCCGTGATGATCACGACTTTGCCGGTCAGGTCCAGTTCCTTCTGTCGCTGCACGGTGATCCGACCTCCGCTCTCCATTTGAACACTGGTCAAATGGAGGGTAGCACGGTCCCATCCCCGGGCATCGGCCCGCGGATCTGGCTCCCGGGCGGGTCGACTTGTGTTCATCTGGGGGAACAGATGATGAACACCCAGCTCGGCGCGGTCCGTCCGGCCAGGTCGGTGGTGGGATCGGGGAGGACGGCCGGGGCGCCGCGGGATCTCCCGGCCTGCCGCACCCCCGGAGCGGGTACGTCGCGGACAAGGCGGACCGGGAGACAACGCCGACCGGGAGGCGATGCCGCCCGGCAGACAGGCCGCCCGGCAGGCAAGCGGCCCGGGACGTGCCGTATCCGACGACGGCCCGCTACCGCCACCGGAGGCTGCCATGAGTGACCTGACCACCGCGACTCCTGGTCTGCGTGCCGCCGCCGAGGCGCCGCCCGGCGTGCTCCCGGTCGAGTACCTGGGCGCGGACGTCCGCTCGCTGACGGTCGTCGAGGAGGACGCCGACGACGCGATCCTGCTCCGGCCCGACGGGACGACCATCGACACCTGGCGGGAGAACTACCCGTACGCGCAGCGGCTCTCCCGCGACGAGTACGAGCGGGACAAGCGGCTGCTGCAGATCGAGCTGCTGAAGCTGCAGTACTGGGTGAAGGACACCGGGCAGCGGCTCGTCCTCGTCTTCGAGGGGCGCGACGCGGCCGGCAAGGGCGGCACCATCAAGCGGTTCACCGAACATCTCAACCCGCGCGGCGCCCGGGTCGTCGCGTTGGAGAAGCCGACCGAGACCGAGCGCGGGACCTGGTACTTCCAGCGGTACATCGCCCACCTGCCCACCGCCGGCGAGATCGTCATGTTCGACCGCTCCTGGTACAACCGGGCCGGGGTCGAGCGGGTGATGGGCTTCTGCTCCCCGGAGGAGTACCGGGAGTTCCTCCGCCAGGCGCCCGAGCTGGAGCGGATGCTCGTCCGCAGCGGCGTTCACCTCGTCAAACTGTGGTTCTCGGTCTCCCGCCGGGAGCAGCAGACGCGGTTCCTCATCCGTCAGATCGACCCGGTGCGGCAGTGGAAGCTCAGCCCGGTCGACCTCGCGGCGCTCGACCGGTGGGACGACTACACCGAGGCCAAGGAATCGATGTTCTTCTACACCGACATCCCCGAGGCCCCGTGGACGGTCATCAAGAGCAACGACAAGAAGCGGGCCCGGCTCGAGGCGATGCGGTACGTCCTTTCCCGGCTGGACTACCCCGGCCGGGACGAGTCGGTCATCGGCCGCCCCGACGAGCGGATCGTCGGCGCGGCCGCCGGGCTGCTGGAGCCCGGCGAGCAGGCAGACCGCCAGTTCCCGAAGCTCTGACCGTATTGGCGCTCGGCTGTGGCTGGCGCTGTAGCCGATCCCGCCGACACCCGGCGAGGGTGTGCCGACCAGGCGGGTGTTCCGACACCGCGCGCCGCCGGCCGGAAAATAACTTTGACGGTTCGTGACGGGCTGGCCTACAGTGACCGCGGCAGCGCCGGAAACACACAGCCGGCGCCGACAGTGGAGGAAGCCATGGCTGCCCGGGAACAGTCCCGGGCTTCCGGAGGTCACCCGTCGACCCGGCGCGGTGGCGCTCAGCGCTGACCGCGGGACGCGGCGCGTGACTCCTGGTGCCCGGTGACATATGTCGTCACCCTGCAGAGCACCAGCAAGGAGATCTCGGCGTTGTCCGCACATTCTTCTGTTTCTTCTTCCTCCACTCAGCTCACCGACCAGACCGGCGAACCCTCGCCCGAGTGGTTCACCGAGTTCTTCACCGAACTGCCGAACGAGTTCTGGCGCCGCGCGGCGACGCCGGAGATGACCGCCGCCGACGTCGACTTCGTCGAGACGCGCCTCGGGCTCGCGCCGGGGTCGCGGATCATCGACGTCCCGTGCGGAAGCGGCCGGCACAGCCTCGCGCTGGCGGAGCGCGGCCACCGGGTGACCGGCGTGGACCTGTCGGCGGAGGCGATCGAGCACGCCCGCCGCGCCGCCGCGGCCACGGGCACTGCCGTCAAGTTCGTTCTCGGGGACATGCGGGAGATCGCCCCGTCGGGCTCCTTCGACGCGGCGGTGTGCCTCGGTAACAGTTTCGGCTACCTCACCCCCGCGCAGACCGCGGAGTTCGTCCGTTCCCTCGCCGCGGCGGTGCGCCCCGGCGGGGGCCTCGTCCTCGACTTCGGCGCGACGGCGGAGTCCGTCCTGCCCGGCTTCACCGGCGAGGCGCGCGTCATGCGGACCGGTGACATCACGACGGAGGCGACGGTCGACTACGACGTGGCCCGCAGCCGGATGCTCAGCAGATACCGGTTCACCCGCGGTGACGACGTGCTGGACACCACCGCCGTCCATCACGTCTACACGTGCGGGCATATCGGTGACCTGCTGGGCGCGGCGGGCTTCACCGACATCGGACGCCACTCCGATCCGGACGGCACGCCCTACCGGCTGGGCGCCGGGCGCCTGCTGGTCACCGCGCGCCGGGGCCTGCTACCCGCCGTCCCTTCGGGACCCCAGCAGGTCATGGACACGGAGAGTAGTCGCTCCTAGGCTGCCGGTTGTCGACGGCTAGGCCGCCAGCCGCGACGGTGGGGGTCGTCGATGAGTGTGCCTGAGTGTCTGGAAGCCGTCCCGTCCAGTAGGCGGATGGTTGCGATGGGTGCGGTCCTGGCCGTCTTCCTGCTACTGATCGTGACGGTGGAGGTCCTGCTCGCGGGGGCCGCGGGGGCCGCGACGGGTCCCGCGGCCCCCGGTGTCCCCACAGCTGCCAGGGGGCCTGTCCTCACGGCCGGCCCCACCGGCGGCGTGTCCGCTCCCGGCGCCGTACCCCTGCCCGTTCCCGCCGGAAGGACGGTGGCGGTGCTGGCCGCTCCCGGTTGCGGCTCGGGTCGGGTGGGCCACTCGCGCCTGCTGGTCGGCGAGAGCACCACCTTCGGCGGATGCGGCTTCGCGCCGGGCACGCTCGTCGAGATCGCGGCCAACGGCGTCCCGTCGGACGCGACCACGGCGGACGCCGCGGGGAGGATCGCGGTCCCGGTCAGCTTCATGTCGCTGGGGACGAAGCTGCTTACCGCGACCGGCGCCGGTGCCCCGCCGGCCGCTGCTCCGGTCGTCGCCCCGGGCGCGGTCCCGCTCCCGGCCACCGGCGTGCCGGCGGCGGCCGGGGCCACAGGGGTCCCGGCCGCGGGGACGTCCCCGCTCACCCTCACCGCGACGGTTCTCGTGGTCGGATCCCCGAGGGGGGCGGACGATGACGCCGACAGCTCCGACTACGGGCACGGCGGACACAGGCCCCCGAAGGACAGCGGTAGCTCGGCCACCACGCCCACCACGCCCACCACGCCCACCGGGCTGACGCTGGGGGAGGTCATCGCGCTCCTGCAGCTTCTCCAGGGCCAGCAGAGCGCCACGGTGGTCTCCGACCGCAGCTCCATCCCGCGACTGGACGGCCTGACCCTGGGCGATCCCGCGGGCGACGAGGTGGCGGCCGAGGGGGAGGTGGCGGCCGAGGAGGTGGCGGCCGCGGACGAGGCGGCCGCGGACGAGGCGGCCGCGGCGTCCGAACGGCGGCCCCCGGCGGCGTCCGCCGGCGCGGCCCCGGCCGAGTCCCCGGCTCCCGCTGCCGGCGGTGCGGCGGGTGGGCCGGGCGGGACCGGGAAGGGCCAGGCCGGGGGTGAACTGCCGTTCACCGGGCTGTCGGGTATCTCGCTGACCGCCCTGGCCGGCGCGCTCCTCATCGGCGGGTTCTGGTGGATGCGCCGCCGCCGCGAACAGTACTGGCGTCAGCCTCCGCCCGGCTTCGTCGGCCCGCCCTGGGCGCTCCGCGGTTGGCCGGACCCACCGTGGCCTGCCGCCCGCGCCTGGTCTGACGGCGGCTGGCCGGACGGCGGCTGGCCCGGTGGTGGCTGGTCGAGCGGTCGCCGGCCCGGTGACGGCGGGGCGCCCGGCCCCGGCTGGCCCGGGGGCTGGTGGCCCGGCGGCTGGTGGCCCGGCGCGGCCGGTGGATTCGCCTCGCCGGGCGCTCCCAGGGGCGCATCCGGGCCGGGCACCTCCCGGCCGGCCGGCTCCTGGCCGCGCGCGTCCGGCCCCGGCTCGCCGGACTCCGACTCGGAGGAGTCGGAGTTCCTCGAAGAGCCCGAGACTCTCGGTGAGGCCGGGCTTCTCGATGGGCCGGACCCCGATGGGCCGGAGCGCGGTGGGCCGGAGCGTCCCGGTGGAACCGGGGCGTCCTGGTGAGGCAGAGCGTCCCGCTGACACGGGGTCGGGGCGCGGGTCTGGGGCCGGTCCCCGTTCGGGCCCGATGAGACATCCGGTGCGACCTGAGTCACCTGGTGCGACGATGTCGGTATGTGTCCGGATCATCCCGGCCTGCCTGATGGGCACGACTGGTCGGACCGGCCTGTCGTCGAGCCCAGCTGCCCGTTCACCGTCGACCGGCCCACGATGACGCAGCGCTGGGAGCGGCTCACGTTCGTGCACTGGCCCGTCGATCCCGAGGCCGTCGGCCGGCTGCTGCCCCCCGAACTCGCCGCCGACACCTACGACGACCGGGCCTGGGTGAGCCTGGTGCCCTTCTACATGCGCGTCGCGACGCCCGGCGGGCGCGCCGTGCCCTGGGCGTCCCACTTCTGCGAGACGAATGTCCGGACCTACGTCGTGGACCGGCGGGGCCGGCGCGGGATCTGGTTCTTCTCCCTGGAGGCCGCCCGGCTCGGCGCGGTGCTGGTGGCGCGCACCGGCTTCCGCCTGCCGTACCTCTGGGCCTCGATGACGCTCACCGAGACCGGCGGGCCGTCCGGCGGGCCGAGCGGGGGGCCGAGCGAGATCCGGTACGAGTGCCGGCGCCGCTGGCCCGGCCCGCGGGGTACCTCGTGCCGGGTGCGCATCCGGATCGGCCCGCGCTACCAGCCCGGCGAGCTCGGCCCGCTCGACCACTTCCTCACGGCGCGCTGGATCGTGTTCAGCTCGACCGGATCGAGTCACCGCGCGGTGCGGGCCCACCACGAGCCCTGGCCGCTGTGGCGGGCCCACCCGGAGGAGATCGACGACGGTCTCGTCCGCGCCACCGGCCTGCTGCCGCTGCCCGGCGAGCCACTGGCGCACTACTCACCCGGGGTCGACGTCCGGATCGGCCGTCCGGAACGGTAGGACTACGGCAGCTTGCGGGCGATGGTCAGGCCGTCCGCGACGGGGAGCATGACCACCTGGACGCGGGGGTCGTCGGCCACCATCCGGTTGAACGCGCGCACGGCGACGGCGCTCGGCTCCGTCACGTCCGCGTCGAGGACTCGGCCGGACTGCAGGACGTTGTCGACGATGATCAGGCCGTTGGGCTTCATCCGGGGCAGCAGCAGCTCGTAGTAGGTGGGGTAGGAGGTCTTGTCGGCGTCGATGAAGGCCAGCTCGAAAACCGGCTCCGCCGGCAGCGCGGCCAGCGAGTCGGCGGCGGGCCCCAGCCGCAGCTCGATGCGGTCGCTCACCCCGGCGCGCTCCCAGTACCGGCGGGCGACGGACGTCCACTGCTCGCTGACGTCGAGGCACAGCAGTCGGCCGCCCGCGGGCAGGCCGCGGGCGATGCTCAGCGCGGAGTAGCCGGTGAACGTGCCGATCTCGATCGCCCGGGACGGCGCGAGGGCCGCGGTCAGGATCGTCAGCAGCGAGCCCTGCTCGGCGGGAATCTGCATCCGGGCGACGCTCCCGAGCGCCGCGGTCTCGGCCGCGAGGTCACTCAGGACGCCGTCAGGCGGGGAGCCGTGCTCCATCAGGTAGGCGTACAGCGGCCGCGCTAGGAAGCCCGACTTGCCGTCGTACCTGCCTGTGCCATTGGGGGAGGCGCCCGGATCGGGGGCGGTACCCGGAGCGGGGGCGGCGTCCGAACTGGGGGCGGCGTCCGAACTGGAGCTCACCGCCGCAGGTTACCCCGCTCGGGCCGGGTCCCGGTGCCACCGCGCCCCGCGCCGTATCACGGTGTGGTATTCCCAAACAGTTCCACTGCTCGGACCGGCGGTCGGGCCGATACGCTCGTGGGCGTGCTCAGAAGGCTCGATCTGCGCTCCGCGCAGCCCACCACGTCGGACGTCCGTCGGCTCTTCCCGCGGGCGGCCGTGGACGTCGACGTCGCGATGGACGCGGTCCGCCCCGTCTGCGACGACGTGCGCGACCGTGGTGACGCGGCCGTCCTCGACGCCGCGGAGCGCTTCGACCGGGTCCGCCCGGCCGAGCTGCGGGTACCGGCCGACGCGCTCGCGAGCGCGCTCGCGGCCCTCGACCCGGCGGTCCGTGACGCGCTGACCGAGGCGATCCGCCGCGCGCGGCTGGTGCACCGGGCCCAACTCCGGGAGCCGGTGGTCGTCGAGGTGGCCCCCGGCACGAAGGTCACCGAGCGCTGGATCCCGGTCGGCCGGGTCGGCCTCTACGTGCCGGGCGGGCGGGTCGCCTACCCCAGCAGCGTGGTCATGAACGTCGTCCCCGCGCAGGAGGCCGGCGTCGCCTCGCTGGCGGTGGCCTCGCCGCCCCAGGTCGACAACGGCGGCCTGCCGCATCCGGTCGTGCTGGCCGCCTGCGCCCTGCTCGGGGTCGACGAGGTCTACGCGGCCGGCGGCGCCCAGGCCGTCGCGATGTTCGCGCACGGCACCGAGAGCTGCCCGGCCGTCGATGTCGTCACCGGCCCCGGCAATGTCTACGTCACCGCGGCGAAGCGGCTGCTGCGCGGGCTGGTCGGTGTCGACGCCGAGGCGGGCCCGACCGAGGTCGCCATCCTCGCCGACGGCTCGGCCCGCCCCGACTTCGTCGCCGCCGACCTGATCGCGCAGGCCGAGCACGACCCGATGGCCGCCTGCCTGCTGGTCACGACGTCGCCCGAGCTGGCCGACGCCGTCGACGTCGAGCTCGACAAGCAGGTCCCCGCCACCCGGCACCGGGAGCGGGTCACCGAGGCGCTGGCCGGCCAGGGCGCCGTGGCGATCGTCGCCGACGTCGACGCGGGTCTCGCGGTCGTCGACGCCTGGGCCGCCGAGCACCTGGAGATCCACACCGCGGACGCGGCGGGTGTCGCCGCCCGGGTGCGCAACGCGGGCGCGATCTTCGTCGGTGCCTACGCACCCGTCCCGCTCGGGGACTACCTCGCCGGCTCGAACCACGTCCTGCCCACCGGCGGCACCGCGCGGCACTCCAGTGGCCTCGCCGTGTCCGCCTTCCAGCGCCAGGTCCATGTCGTCGAGTGCGGCCCCGAGGCGCTCGCCGACATCGCGCCCCGCATCGCCGCGCTCGGCGGAGCCGAGGACCTGATCGCCCACGTCGACGCGGTGGAGGTACGGGCCCGATGACCGGGAACATCAGCGGAGCGGGCGACGCCGCCCCCTCGGGCGACAGCCCCGGCCTGGGCGACAGCCCCGGCCTGGGTGACGGCGCCGGCCTGGGTGACGGCGCCGGCCTGGGTGACGGCGCCGGGCCACCTGACGCCGCAGGTCCCAGCGGGGTGCTCCCGGGGGCGCCGGCCGGCCAGGGCGCGCCCGTCGGTGGCCGCGGGCGGCTGCGCTCCGCTGCGGCCACCCCGGCCGACCGTGCCCCGTGGCGGCCCGTCACCCTGGACGACCTGCCCCTGCGTGACGACCTGCGGGGGATGTCGCCCTACGGCGCGCCCCAGATCGACGTCCCGGTGCGGCTGAACACCAACGAGAACCCGCACCCGCCGTCCGCCGGGCTCGTGGATGCGCTCGGCAAGGCCGCGACCCTCGCCGCGACCGAGGCCAACCGCTATCCCGACCGGGAGGCCGAGGCTCTGCGCGCCGACCTGGCGTACTACCTGACCCCGGACGCCGGTTTCGGCGTGCACGCGGCCCAGGTGTGGGCGGCCAACGGGTCGAACGAGATCCTCCAGCAGCTCTGCCAGGCGTTCGGCGGTCCGGGGCGGGTGGCGGTGGGCTTCGAGCCGTCCTACTCGATGCACCGGCTGATCGCGCTGGCGACCGCCACCGGCTGGGTCGCCGAGTCCCGCGCGGCGGACTTCACCCTCGACGCCGACCGGGTCACCGCCGCGATCCGCCGGTACCGCCCGGCGCTGCTGTTCCTGTGCTCGCCGAACAACCCCACCGCCACCGCGCTCGGCGCGGAGGTCATCGCGGCCGCCTGCGACGCCATGGCCGAGGTCGGCTCGGGTGTCGTCGTGGTCGACGAGGCCTACGGCGAGTTCCGCCGGGCCGGCGTCCCCAGCGCGCTCACCCTGCTGCCCGACCACCCCCGGCTGGTCGTCACCCGGACGATGAGCAAGGCGTTCGCGCTGGCCGGCGCCAGGGTCGGCTACCTCGCGGCGCATCCGGCGGTTGTCGACGCGCTGCAGCTCGTCCGCCTGCCCTACCACCTGTCGTCGTTCACCCAGGCGGTCGCGCGCACCGCGCTCGCCCACGCCGACGAGCTGCTCGGCACGGTGGACGCGGTGAAGGCACAGCGCGACCTGCTCGTCCGGTCCCTGCCGGAGTTCGGCTGCGTGACCGCTCCGAGCGACGCCAACTTCGTGCTGTTCGGCCACTTCACCGACCAGCGCGCCGTGTGGCAGGGCCTGCTCGACGCCGGCGTGCTCGTCCGCGACGTCGGCCTCGACGGCTGGCTGCGGGTGACGGCCGGCCTGCCGAACGAGACGGAGTCCTTCCTCGACGCGCTGCGCCGGGTGCTGACCGCCCGCCCGGCCCTCCTGCGCGCCGCCGTGGAGATCAGCTCCTGACCGACCGGGCCGGGCCGACCCGACCCGACCATCCGGACCGACCCGAACATCCGGACCGGTACGACCGCCCGGACCGACCAAACAGCCGGCCGGCCGGCCGGCCGGTCCAGCGCCGCACCAGTGGAGAACCCGAGGGAAACGATGGCACGCACCGCTCGCGTCGAGCGCAAGACCAAGGAGTCGCACGTCCTGATCGAGCTCGACCTCGACGGGACGGGCCTGGCGTCGGCGGAGACCGGCGTCCCGTTCTTCGACCACATGATGGAGCAGCTCGGCAAGCACGGAGGCTTCGACCTCACCGTGCGCACCGAGGGCGACCTGCACATCGACGCGCACCACACCGTCGAGGACACGGCCATCGCGTTCGGCACCGCGCTGCGCGAGGCGCTCGGCGACAAGGCGGGCATCCGCCGTTTCGGCGACGCGACCGTGCCGCTCGACGAGGCGCTGGTGCAGTCGGCCGTCGACCTCTCCGGCCGGCCCTACTGTGTGCACGTCGAGCCGGAGCTGGTCGGCCTGATCGGCACCTACGACACCACGCTCACCCGGCACATCTTCGAGTCGATCACCGCCTCGGCGCGGATCGCGCTGCACGTGCGGGTGCTGTCCGGGCGCAACGCCCACCACGTCGTCGAGGCGCAGTTCAAGTCGGTGGCCCGGGCCATGCGCGACGCGGTGGCGCTCGACGCGCGGGTCGCCGGCGTGCCGTCCACCAAGGGCGTGCTTTGAGCGGCCCGCGGCCGGACGTCGTCGTCCTCGACTACGGCTCGGGGAACCTGCGCTCGGCCGAGCGGGCGCTCGCCCGGGTCGGTGCCGAGGTGACGGTGACGGCGGATCTCGACGCCGCCCGGGCCGCCGGCGGGCTCGTCGTCCCCGGGGTCGGCGCCTTCGCGGCGTGCATGGCGGGTGTGGATGCGGTCGGCGGCGGCGAGGTCGTGCGTGAGCGGCTGGCTGCCGGCCGACCGGTCCTCGGGATCTGCGTGGGCATGCAGATCCTCTACCAGCTCGGCGACGAGCACGGTGTGCGGACGGAGGGCCTCGGCGTGCTCGAGGGGAGCGTGCGCCGGCTGACGGCGCCGGTCCTGCCGCACATGGGCTGGAACGTCGTCACGCCCCCATCGGAGTCGGTCCTGTTCGAGGGCATCGACGCGGAGACGCGTTTCTACTTCGTGCACTCTTACGCGGCGGCGGCGCGGGCGGGTGACACCGTCGCCGAGCACGGCGAGGCGTTCGCCGCCGCGGTCGAGCGCGGACCGCTCGCGGCCACCCAGTTCCATCCGGAGAAGTCCGGCGACGCCGGTGCCCACGTCCTGCGGAACTGGCTGCGCACCCTGAGCTGACCACCTGCAGCGGCCAGCCGCCGCCGCCACAGGCGCAGGCGTCGGCTCCGGCCCTGTTGATCAGGGGGCGTCGGGGGCGAGTCGGTCGGTGGTGTAGAGGCGGGCGATGACGTCCTCGATCGCCGGCTCGCCGACCGAGAGGTCGACCAGCGGGTAGCGGGCCGCGATCTCGCTGACCAGCGGTGCCGCGCTGCCACCCGCCGGGAGCTCGAGCCACTGCCGGGCGCCGTGCACCCGCACGACGCGCGCCCCCTCGACGGTCATCGCCGGCAGCGGCTCGGCGAGGTCGACCCGCAGCGTCCGCGTGCCGCCGAGGCGCTCGCGCAGCGTCTCGAGCTCGCCGTCGAAGGCCAGCCGGCCATGGTCGATGACCATCACCCGCCGGCACAGCTGCTCGACGTCGGTCATGTCGTGGGTGGTGAGCACGATCGTCGTCCCCGCCTCGCGGTTGGTGCGTGCGAGGAACGCGCGGACCGCCGTCTTCGAGACGACGTCCAGGCCGATCGTCGGCTCGTCCAGGTAGACGATCTCCGGGTCGGGCAGGAAGGCGGCCGTGATGTTGCCGCGCATCCGCTGGCCGAGCGAGAGCTGCCGCACCGGGGTGTCGAGGATCGGCGCCAGCGCCAGCATCTCGACGAAATGCTCGAGATTGTTCCGGTATCGCGGCGCCGGGATCCGGTAGATGCGGCGGATCAGTTCGAAGCTGTCGCGTAGTGGCAGGTCCCACCACAGCTGCGAGCGCTGGCCGAAGACCACCCCGATGCGCCGGCTGAGCCGCAGGCGCTGCCGGGACGGGTCCAGCCCGGCCACCCGCAGCCGCCCACCGGACGGCGTCAGGATGCCGACCAGCATCTTGATGGTGGTGCTCTTGCCCGCGCCGTTCGGGCCGAGGTACCCGACGATCTCCCCGGCCCGGACCGTGAACGACAGGTCCGCGACGGCGTGGACGTCCACCCGTTCCCGGCGCATCCAGCCGGCCCGCCGCCGCAGGACGAACGTCTTGCTGACCCCCTCGACGTCGATGACGCCGGTCATGACACTCAGCTCCCGGTGCTGCGGTAGTGGCGGAGGCCGAGGCGCCAGGCCGTCCCGGCGAGCATGGCGGTGACCAGGGCAACGGCGGGGGACAGGAACCGGGTGAGCCCCGGCAGGCCGAACGGGTCGGGCCGGTCGAGCACGAACAGGGCCGGCTGCCAGTTCACGAAGGCGATCGGCAGCACCACGGTCATCAGCAGCGCCGTCCGGCGGCCGTAGACCGTCAGCGGGTACTGCGTCGCGAGCGCCGCGCCCTGCCGGACGGCGCCCACGGCGACGGACGCGTCCGGAGCGACGAACAGCACCGCCGCGGTGCCCACCGAGAGGCTCACACTGATCACGATCCCACTGATGATCATTAGTGGGAGGACGGCGATCCGGGCGGGGGTCCAGGGGACGTCCAGCGCGGTGAGGCTGATCACGAGGACGGCGGCGGGCTGCACCACCCGGCCCAGCCGCTGCGGGGAGAAGTCCGCGGTCGCGGCCTGCACGAGCACGCTGACGGGGCGGGTGAGCATCGGGTCCAGCTTGCCGTCCTTGATCGGCCAGCCGAGGCGGTCCAGCGGGCCGACCGCGGCCTCGGCGGCGGCGAAGGCGAGGGCCGACGTCCCGTAGAGGAAGGCGACCTCGGCGAGCGAGAAGCCGTCGAGGTCGGGCAGGTGGGCGAACACGATGCCGATCGCGGCGAGGTCCAGCACCGTCGCCGCCATCTCGACGAGGGTGTACAGGACGAGTGAGAGCCGGTACTGGGCCGTCGAGCGGAAGGCTGCGCCGACCAGCAGTAGGTAGTGGCCCGCCTCCGCCCGCACCAGCCCGAGCCGCCCGCCCACGCCGCTGTCGGCAACCGTCGCGTGGGTGCCACTCACGTGGGTGCCGGTCGCCGTGGTGCCGGCAGTGCTGATGCCTGCGCCTGCGCCGGCGGTGGCCGCGGCCTCGTCCGTGGTCACCCGTCAGCCTCCCTGTACGACGAGGCGGCGCAGCGCGGCGGTCGTCAGGACGCGGCCGGCCAGGCACAGCAGCAGCGCCCAGACCGCCTGGTAGGCGAGGATCCGTTCCGGGCCGGCGGCCGCGCTCCCGAGGTATGCCGTGCCGCCGGCCGGCGACCCGAGGTAGAGGTCCATCGGCGCCTGGACGACGGCCCCGAACGGCAGGAACCCGGCGATCGTCCCGAGCACGCCGGGGAACAGCCCGAGGGGCAGCACGGCGCCGGAGAAGAACATCATCACGAGCGCGGCGACGGCCTGCACCCCCCGGTCGTCGGTCAGCCAGAACGCGCTGAGCGCGACCAGGTAGCGCAGGCCGAAGCTGACCAGGAGGGCCAGCACGAGACTCGCGGCGAACAGCGCGCCGGTGCCCGACGAGCGGGGGAGCCGCAGGTCGAACAGGAACGCTCCGACCACACCCGCGGGTATCGCGCGGGTGGTCAGGTACACCCCGGCCCGCCCGACCTCCAGGCCGAGCCACCACCGCTGGAACCCGACGGGCCGGACGACGTCGGTCTCGACGCCGCCGTCGCGCACCCGCCAGGCCAGGTCGACCATGCCGCCGAAGACGGCGAAGGTGCTGACGAGGGCCTGCCCGACCACGGTGAAGGTGACCGCCGCGGTGGCGTCGTAGCCGGCGAGCCCGGGGCGCTGTTCCCACACGGCCAGTGCCAGGTGGCCGCGCAGGACGGTCAGCACGATGTTGGAGATGACCGAGGCCGCGACCGTCGCCCGGTCGGTGACGTACCGGCGCGCGGCGGCGGACGCGATCGCGGCCCACATCCGCGCGCTGGCCAGGGCACGCCCGGTGGTTCCGGGCGTCGACGCCTGGCCTGCCACGTCGAAGGTCATCGCCGACCACGCTAGAGCGATCCGTGGTCGGAGGATCTCAGGTTGCGGCAACTCGTGTGGTCCGGTGGTGCGCCTCCTCGAGGGCCGGGGTGACCCGTAGGGTGGGGATGTGACGTTGACGCTGCTACCCGCGGTGGATGTGGCCGACGGCCTGGCCGTCCGCCTGGTCCAGGGCGAGGCCGGAACCGAGACCTCCTACGGCGACCCGCGCGAGGCGGCGCTGGCCTGGCAGCGCGACGGCGCCGAGTGGATCCATCTGGTCGACCTCGACGCGGCCTTCGGCCGCGGGTCCAACCGTGACCTGATCGCCGAGGTCGTCCGCTCCGTCGACGTGGCCGTGGAGCTCTCCGGCGGCATTCGGGACGACGACTCCCTCGACGCCGCGCTGGCCACCGGCGCGGCCCGGGTCAACATCGGCACGGCGGCGCTCGAGGACCCGGAGTGGGTGCGCAAGGCGATCGACCGGGTCGGCGACCGGATCGCCGTGGGCCTGGACGTCCGTGGCACCACCCTCGCCGCGCGGGGCTGGACGCGCGAGGGCGGCGAGCTCTACGAGGTGCTCGCACGGCTGGACGCCGACGGCTGCGCCCGCTACGTGCTCACCGACGTCCGCCGGGACGGGACCCTCACCGGCCCGAACGTCGAGCTGCTGCGGGCCGTGACGGCCGCGACGACCCGGCCGGTGGTCGCCAGCGGCGGCGTCTCCTCCCTGGAGGACCTGCGCGCGATCGCGACGGTGCCCGGTGTCGAGGGCGCCATTGTCGGCAAGGCGCTCTACGCCGGCGCGTTCACCCTGCCCGAGGCGCTCGCGGTCGCGGCGGAGGTGCCCGCGGCGGGCGCACCGTGACCGTCGCCGTCCGGGTGATCCCCTGCCTCGACGTCGACGGCGGGCGGGTCGTCAAGGGTGTGAACTTCACCGACCTGCGGGACGCGGGCGACCCGGTCGAGATGGCCCGGCTCTACGACGCCGAGGGCGCCGACGAGCTGACCTTCCTCGACATCACCGCGTCCAGCGGAAACCGGGAGACCACGTACGACATCGTCCGGCGCACGGCGGAGCAGGTCTTCATCCCGCTCACCGTCGGCGGCGGGGTGCGCTCGGTCGACGACGTCGACCGGCTGCTGCGCGCCGGCGCCGACAAGGTGGGGATCAACACCGCGGCCGTCGCCCGCCCGGAGCTGGTCCGCGAGTGCGCGCTGCGGTTCGGCAGCCAGTGCATCGTGCTCTCGGTGGACGCCCGTCGCTCCCGCGAGCCGGGCGGCCCCGCCTTCGAGGTGACCACCCACGGCGGGCGCCAGGGCACCGGCATCGACGCGGTCGCCTGGGCCGCGCGGGCCGTCGAGCTGGGCGCCGGCGAGATCCTGCTGAACTCGATGGACGCCGACGGCACCCAGGACGGCTACGACCTGGAAATGATCACATCGGTCCGCGCGGCGGTGAACGTCCCGGTGATCGCCAGCGGTGGCGCCGGCAGCCTCGACCACTTCGCCCCCGCGGTCGGCGCCGGCGCCGACGCCGTGCTGGCCGCCAGCGTCTTCCACTTCGGGCGGATGCGGATCTCCGAGGTGAAGAAGGTGCTGCGCGACGCCGCCATCGCGGTGCGCTGACGGCTGCGGGCAACGAGCGGCCGGCTTGCGGCGCTGACGGCTGCGGGGCCGGGCTGACGGCTGCGGCCGGGGTACGGATCGGCTGGTGGCGTCGGTCGTGGGCATTTCCTCGAACGCGGGTCGAACGTCGGTTGTCCATCAGCGGTCGGTTGGGTCATTGCCGGGCCGGCGGCCTTCGCGCGGGCCAGGATGTCGGGCGCGCCTTGGTCGTCCGGGTGGTGAGCCGGCGGGCACCGTGTCCGGGGCGCGCTGGTGAGCAGGCGTCTGACCGGGACTGTTACCGCCGGGTTGCGCGTTGAGTGACGAACGGCCGCGTCACCCGGGGGACGGCGTGCGGCGGCCGCCGATGCCGCGGGGGGTGTTCCGCGGCCGCCCGTGAAACGGAGGAGTGCCAGTGCCCGGTGACCCCGCGTCCGGCGAGGTGACCCGCAGGAAAGCAGCCCCCGGCGGTGCCGGTTCGCCTGGGCCCCCCGCCGCGGCATCCCGGCCTGCCGCGGAGCCCCGGCCTGCCGCGGAGCCCCGGCCTGCCGCGGAGCCCCGGCCTGCCGCGGAGCCCCGGCCTGCCGCGGAGCCCCGGCCTGCCGCGGAGCCCCGGCCCGTCGCGGCGGGCTCGCCCACGGTGATCAGGCGCGGGCTGGGCGTGCTCGCGATCGCCGTCCGGGAGGAGCTCAGGGTCTTCCTGATCGCGCTGGCCGGCAGCTCCCTCTACGCGCTGGCGACGGTCGCGAGCTCGCTCGCCCTTGGCGAGATCACCGAGCGCGTCCTCGTCCCGAGCATCGACGACGGCGCCGCCGACTGGAGCGCCGTCATCGGCGCGGCGCTGATCATGGTCGGCATCGGGTTCGCCCGGGCGGCCGGGATGTTCTTCCGCCGCCTGGTCTCCGGAATGATGCAGTACCGGCTGCAGGCCACCTACCGGCGTCGGGTCACCCGCCAGTACCTGCGGCTGCCGCTGGCCTGGCACCAGCGGCACTCGACCGGTTCGCTGCTGTCCAACGCGAACGCGGACGTGGAGGCCACGTGGGCGCCGATCGCGCCGCTGCCGTTCGCCGCCGGCGTGCTGGTCATGCTCGCCGCGGCGCTGGCCCTGCTGATCGCGACCGACCCGCTGCTGGCCCTGGTGGGCTGTGTCGTGTTCCCCGCGTTCGGTGTCGTCAACGTGGTCTACGGCCGGTGGGTGTCGCCGCTCTACGGCCGCGCCCAGCGCCTGCGAGCCGAGGTCAGCGGGGTCGCCCACGAGTCCTTCGACGGTGCGCTCGTCGTGAAGACCCTGGGTCGGGAGGCCGACGAGACGGCCCGCTTCGCCGTCAAGGCCGGCGAGCTGCGCGACGCGATGGTCCGTGCGGGCCAGGTCCGGGGCATGTTCGACCCGGTCATGGAGGCGCTGCCCAACCTCGGCGTGCTGGCCGTGATCGTCGTCGGAGCGGTCCGCATCGACGGCGGCTCGCTCACCGTCGGTGAGCTGGTTCGGGTCGCCTACCTGTTCACCCTGCTGGCCTTCCCGATCAGAGCGATCGGATGGGTCTTCGGTGAGCTGCCCAGGTCCGTCGTCGGGCACGAGCGGGTGGACGCGGTGCTCACGGCCCGCGGCGGTCTCTGCTTCGGCTCCGCCGCCCTCGCCGGCTCCGGCCCGGCGGCGCTGCGCGTCACCGGCGTCGGATACGGCTACCCGGTGCAGACCGCCGGCGACCACGACGACGTCACGGACACCTCCGCGAACATCCCCGCCGCCAGGTCGCCATCCACCGAGGCGGTGTGGCCCGCGCTGCACGGGGTGACCTTCGACGTGGCCCCCGGCCGGGTGGTCGCGCTGACAGGGCGCACCGGTGCCGGCAAGTCGACTCTGGTGAACCTCCTCGCCCGCCTGGTCGACCCCAACTCGGGCACCGTCCGGATCGACGGCGTGGACCTGCGTGACCTGGCGATGGGCGAGGTGACCCGCGCGGTCGCGCTCGTCCCCCAGCAGACGTTCCTGTTCGACGACACCGTGCGGGTGAACGTCGCCCTCGGCCTGGACGTCGACGACGAGACCGTGTGGGAGGCCCTGCGCCGGGCCCAGGCGGAGCGCTTCGTCCGCGCCCTGCCAGCCGGCCTCGACACCAGGGTGGGGGAGCGGGGGACCACGCTCTCCGGCGGTCAGCGCCAGCGGATCGGCCTCGCCCGCGCGCTCGTGCGCGACCCGCGGCTGCTGGTCCTCGACGACGCGACGTCCAGCGTCGACCCGCGGATCGAGTCGTCCATCCTCGCCGGGCTGCGGGAGCGGGCGGGGGCGTCGACGGTGGTGATCGTCGCGCACCGGCGGTCCACCGTCGAGCTCGCCGACGAGGTCGTGCACCTGGATGACGGCCGTGTCACCGCGCAGGGCACCCACCGGGAGCTTCTGGCCAGCTCGCCCGGCTACGCGGAGCTGCTGACGGCCTACGACGAGGACACGGACGCCGGGACCGGCGACGGGCCGACCCCGGGAACGCGGGGGGAGCCCGGGCCTCACCGGGTGCCGGCGCCGGGCTCCTCCGGGCTGAACGCCGCCGCATCGGGTACCGCCGCGCCTGTCGACGCGGCCTCGGTCGGAATGCTGACGGTTCCGGACCAGGAGGGCGCACGATGAGCTCCGACGGCCTGTGGGCGACCGGGGGCCGGCTGCGCCGGCTCGTGCCGGAGCTGACCGCCGGCATCGCCGGAACCCTGGCCCTCGCCGTGACCGCCACCGTGGGCAAGGTGGTGATCCCCGTCGTGGTCCAGCAGACGCTCGACCGCGGTGTCTGGGAGGGCGGAGCGGACCTCGGCCTCGTCGGAGTCTCGGTGGCCCTCGCCGCGGTCGCCATCCTGATCACCGCGCTCGCGGCGTTCCGGATGAACGTGCGGCTCTACCGCGTCTCCGAGAGCGCGCTGGCCACCCTGCGCGTCCGGGCCTTCCGTCACGTCCACGACCTGTCGATGCTGAGCCAGTCCGCGCAGCGGCGCGGCTCGCTGACCTCCCGGGTCACCAGTGACATCGACACGATGTCGCAGTTCCTCCAGTTCGGCGGCGTCATGCTGATCGTCGCCACCGGGCAGATGCTGATCGCCACGATCCTCATGTTCGTCTACTCCTGGCAGCTGGCCCTGCTGGTGTACGCGTTCTTCGTCCCGCTGGTCATCGCCACCCGGCGTTTCCAGAAGCGGCTGGCGGTGCGGTACGGGAAGGTGCGGGAGCGGGTCGGGGACATGCTCGGCGCGATCTCGGAGTCGGTGGTCGGCGCCCAGGTCGTGCGGGCCTACGGCGCGCAGGACCGCACCTCCCGGCGCATCGACGGCACGGTGGAGGACTACCGCGCCGCACAGACCCACGCCCAGACCCTGGTGGCGGGGGTGTTCGCCGGAGTCGAGACGGTCGCCGCGCTCACCACCGCGGGGGTGGTGATCGTCGGGGTCGCGATCGGCGTCGACGGATCGCTGACCACCGGGCAGCTGGTGGCCTTCCTGTTCCTCCTCACGCTGTTCGTGATGCCCATCCAGTCACTGACCGAGGTACTGAACGACGGCGCGAACGCCTTCGCCGGGCTGCGGCGGGTCCTCGACGTCCTCGACACCCCGTCGGACGTCCGCGACCCGGCCGAGGACACCGGTGGCGTGGCGCTGCCCGACGGGCCGCTCGGCGTGCGGTTCGACCATGTCGGATTCGCCTACCCGGGCGGCCCGCCGGTGCTCCACGACGTGACGCTCGACCTCGCGTCGCACCGGCGGGTGGCCGTCGTCGGGGAGACCGGCTCCGGCAAGACGACGATGGCGAAGCTGCTCACCCGGCTCATGGACCCCACCGACGGCACCGTGCTGATCGGCGGCGTCCCGCTGAACCAGGTGCGGTTCGACTCGCTGCGGGGCCGGGTGGTCATGGTGCCGCAGGACGGGTTCCTGTTCGACCTCACCGTCGCCGGCAACGTCCGGTACGGGCGGCCGGACGCCTCCGACGCCGAGATCGTGAACGCCTTCGCGCAGCTCGGCCTGGGCGACTGGCTCGCCGGCCTGCCCGCCGGCATCGCCACCCCGGTGGGGGAACGCGGTGAGCTGCTCTCCGCCGGCGAACGCCAGCTCGTGGCGCTTGCCCGTGCCCAGCTCGCCGACCCCGACCTGCTCGTCCTCGACGAGGCGACCTCCGCCGTCGACCCGGCGACCGAAGTGAAGATCGCCACGGCCCTGCTCGAGCTCACCAGGGGACGCACCTCCGTCACCATCGCGCACCGGCTCTCCACCGCGGAGGCCGCCGACGAGGTCGTCGTGGTCGACGCCGGGCGGGTCGTCCAGCGCGGGACGCACACGGAGCTGGTCGCCGTGCCCGGGGTCTACCGGCGGCTACACGAATCCTGGGCGGCCGGGGTCTCGTCGCACTGACCGCCGCCCGGAGGGGTGACCCCGGTCGGCGGGTCCCGGCCCGCCTGCCGTGGTGACCTGGAGGCCTGCTGGCCGCGGCGGGCAGAATGGGCGGGTGACCGCACGTGCCTCCGATCTCGACCCCGCCATCGCCCGGCAGCTCAAGCGGGACGGCTCCGGACTGTTCCCGGCCGTCGCCCAGCAGTACGACTCGGGTGAGGTGCTCATGGTCGGATGGATGGACGACGAGGCGTTGCACCGGACCCTCACCACCGGCCGGGCCACCTACTGGAGCCGCAGCCGGGCCGAGTACTGGGTCAAGGGCGACACCAGCGGGCACGTGCAGTGGGTGCGGTCGGTCGCCCTCGACTGCGACGGCGACACCGTGCTGGTCCAGGTGGACCAGGTGGGCCCGGCCTGCCATACCGGCACGCGTACCTGCTTCACCGGCCGCGAGCTGCAGGTCGGCGGCGCCCGGCCCCTGCCGCCCCCGGCCGTGAACCCCACGCCGACGCCGCCCTCCACGCCCATGTCCATGCCGGCAGTGGCGCCGGCGCCGACGACGGGAGCACCACGATGACCACCGGCGAGATCACACCGAGCCGGGCGGAGTTCCACGAGCTCGCCGCGCGCCAGCCGGTCGTCGCGGTGTCCCGCCGCCTGCTCGCCGACGGCGAGACACCGGTCGGGGTCTACCGCAAGCTGGCCGGCGGGCCGGGGACGTTCCTGCTCGAGTCCGCCGAGCACGGGGGCGTGTGGTCGCGCTACTCCTTCGTCGGCGTCCGTGCCGCGGCCACACTCACCGAACGGGACGGGCAGGCCGCCTGGACGGACGGAACCCCGCCGCCCGGTGTCCCGCTCGACGGCGACCCGCTCGACGTCCTGCGTGCCGTGGAACGCCAGCTCTGCTCGGCCCGGCCGAGTGGCACTCCGCCGCTGCTGGGAGGCCTGGTCGGGTACCTCTCGTACGACATCGTCCGGCGCATCGAGCGGCTGCCCGCCCGGGCAACCGACGATCTCGGGATGCCCGAGCTGCGGATGCTCCTGACGACCGACCTCGCCGTCCTCGACCACACCGACGGATCGTGCCAGCTCGTCGCGAACATCTTCACCGGCTCCGGGGACCCGGCCGAAGCAGCGGACCTGGCTGGCCCAGGAGCGGCGGGCGGACCGTCCGCGCGGCGGGCGGAGCTGGACGCCGCCTACGACGATGCGGTGCACCGCATCGAGGTGATGACGGCAGATCTCGGCAAGTGGAGCGAGCCGACCGTGGCGACCACGACCGGGGCGTCCACGGGCGTGCGCGACTTCGCCTCCGCAACCCCGCCCGGCGGCTTCCACGCCGCCGTCGAGCGGTCGATCGAGGAGATCCGGGCGGGGGAGTGCTTCCAGATCGTGGTCTCCCAGCGGTTCGAGCGCCCCACCACCGCCGACGCCCTCGACGTCTACCGGGTTCTGCGGGCGTCGAACCCCAGCCCCTACATGTACCTGCTGCGGTTCGCCGATCATGATGTGGTCGGCTCGTCGCCGGAGGCGCACGTCAAGGTCACCGGCCGCCGGGCGTTGCTGCACCCGATCGCGGGCAGCCGGCCGCGGGGCGAGACCCCCGAGCGCGATGCCGAACTGGCCGCCCAGCTCCTGGCCGATCCGAAGGAACGGTCCGAGCACGTGATGCTGGTCGACCTGGTCCGCAATGATCTCGGGCGGGTCTGCGTGCCCGGATCGGTGCGGGTGGTCGAGTTCGCGTCGGTCGAGCGGTTCTCGCACATCATGCACATCGTCTCCACCGTGATCGGTGAGGTGGCGCCCGAGCGCAGCGCGGTCGACGTCCTCGCCGCGACCTTTCCCGCCGGGACGTTGTCGGGAGCGCCCAAGGTGCGGGCCATGGAGATCATCGACGAGCTCGAGCCGACGAGGCGCGGCCTGTACGGCGGGGTCGTGGGATATCTCGATTTCGGCGGTGACCTCGACACCGCGATCGCCATCCGCACAGCGGTCCTCCGTTCAGGAATGGCCTACGTGCAGGCCGGCGCCGGGATCGTGGCGGACTCCGTTCCCGACACCGAGGATCTCGAGAGCCGGACGAAGGCCGCGGCGGTTCTCCGCGCGATCGAGGTGGCGGAGTCGCTCCGCCCGCCGGTATGACAGCGCCCGCCGACCTGCCCGCGCCCGCAGGAAGCCCCGCTCCCGGCGCCCGCCGGGAGCGGGCGCTCGCCATGGTCGCGTGCCTGGTCGGATCCGCCGTCGTCCTGTTCAGCGCCAGCGCGACCTGGGTCTCGGCCCAAGTTCAGGCCGGCACGGGCGGGCAGGCCTCGGCCGTGGCGGCGCCCCTGCCGGTGAAGTGGTCGGGAGAATCGCTCGCCCCGGCCGCCACCGCGCTGGCGCTGCTCGGGCTCGCCGCCACCGTGGCGATCATCGCGACCAGGCGCGTGGGGCGGACCCTGGTGGGCGTGCTCCTGGCGGGTGCAGGGGTCGCGATCTTCCTGATCGCCGGCGGGATCGCCCTCGACCCGATGGCCGCGGTGCGGGGGACCGACGAGGTCAGGGCGCTCGTCCCCATCGGGGATCCGACCATCCTCGATCTTTCCCGCACCGTGGCTCCATGGCTCGCCTCCTTCGGTGGTCTCGTGCTCGCGATCACGGGTGCCGTCGTCGTCGCACGCGCCGGGACCTGGCCGGCCATGTCCGGCCGCTACCAGGCCCGCGCAGCCGCACCCGCTGACGCCTGGGACGCCATCGAGCGGGGCCAGGACCCCACCTGACCATCAGGACTGCTCCTCTCGTTCAGGGACCGCGTCCCGCGCGGGGGCGGGAGCGCCGTCGACCTTCTGCTCGGGATCTGCCGTCGTGAGCCGGAGCCGCTGGCCGGCCAGGGCGGCGAAGGTCAGGTCATTGCGCTCGATGTCCGCCTCGAGCAGGGAGATGAGCTCGTCCATCCGCGCGATGCGGCGGTCGAGATCCTGAACCTGCGCGATCAGCAGGTCATGCTCCGTCACCGGACCGCTCACGGGAACGCGGGACGCCGTGCCCGGGCCTGGCCGCGGAGGGCGGCCGGGCGTGTCTGGCGCGCCGCTGAGCCCCGCCCGGCCCGTGCCGCCGGCACGCTCCTCAGGCGCTCTGCGGCCCTCGGTACCGCCTCCGCCGGTCTCGGTCTGGGCACCTGGCGGGGCGGTGAGCCGCGGCGGCGCCGCGCCCACTGATCCGCAGGCCACGGGACTCGCCGGGGAGGGGTCCGCGGCACCCGCTGCGCCGGTGGCCGCCGGGCCCGTGGGCCGGGGAGCCGCGGAGCCACCCGGGCTCGTGGCGGGGCGGCCGGGCGCTGGGCGCTCCGGCGCCGCGCCGCGTACTCGGGACGATGATCGCGAATTCTGGCCGATCCTCTCGTCGGCGCCACCTTCCGGCGCACTCGGAACGGGCGGCCCGGCGGGGGTGGGAATGCCGCCGGAGACCCGGCGAGCGGACCACACGGCGGCGGCGGACCAGGCTGCGACGAGCCGTTCCGAGCCGCCCCGGCGGGCCCGCGGGTAGGCCGTATCTGACCTCCGTGCCGCGTCCGCGGCGTCTCGAGGCCTCGGCTCGTCACTCCACATCGCGCCTCCCGAATCCACTCGTGTTCGAACGTGTGTTCGATGATACGGGTCGGTGGCGGACCGTCAAAGTGCCGGGTGCGCGGGCGTGTCGCGAGGCGTCTGCCCAGGTGTCGTGCCGTGGTCGCGCGAGTGCGTCCGGTGTCAGGGCCAACAGGAGCACCACTACCGTCGGTCGGGGCTCCGTCGCTCGTCCCGCGATCCCTCGGGTTGGTCTGGCCTCGACGTCGACGTCAGGGGTGCGGCCACTCGGATGGCCAATGCGTGGACAACCACGAATCGTGACGGCTCGGCGCCGCGGGTGGGGGCGACGGGCCTCGGGCTCGAGACTGCCCTACCATCGGCGGCATGGCAGCCGCGACTGGCGCGAGCGCGGGGCGATGAACGCTCTCGAGGAGATCCTCGACGGGGTCAGAGCAGATCTGGCCGTCCGTGAGCGGGAAACGTCCCTGGCAGCTCTGAAACAACGTGTTGAGCGTGTACCCGATCCCCGGGACGCGCTGGCGGTGCTGCGCGCACCGCGGGTTTCGGTGATCGCGGAGATCAAGCGCCGCTCGCCGTCCAGGGGTGCGCTCGCGACGATCGCCGATCCGGCGGCGCTCGCCTCGCTCTACGAGCAGGCGGGCGCCGCGGCGGTCAGCGTCCTCACCGAGCAGCGGCGGTTCGGCGGCTCGCTGGCCGATCTGGACGCCGTCCGGGTGGCCGTCGACATCCCCGTCCTGCGCAAGGACTTCGTGATCTCGCCGTACCAGGTCCTCGAGGCGCGGGCGCATGGCGCCGACATGGTCCTGCTGATCGTGGCCGCGCTCGATCAGCCGAGGCTGATCGGGCTGCTCGAGCGGGTCGAGTCGCTGGGCATGACCGCGCTGGTCGAGGTGCACGACGAGACCGAGATGCTGCGGGCTCTCGACGCGGGCGCCCGGCTGGTCGGGGTCAACGCCCGCAACCTGCGCACCCTCGAGGTGGACAGGGAGACCTTCGCCCGGCTCGCGCCGATGGTCCCGCAGGGGGTCCTGAAGGTCGCCGAGTCCGGCGTGCGCGGCCCGCGCGACCTGCTCCAGTACGCGGGTGCCGGGGCCGACGCGGTGCTGGTCGGGGAGGCCGCCGTGACCGGCGGCGACCCGCGCCAGTTCGTCGCCGATCTCGTGACCGCCGGAACGCATCCCGCCACCCGTATCGCGCACTGACCCGCCGACCGCTCGGGCGCCGTGTAAGGCGGTCGGCCGAGCGGTCGCCGGCCAGGCCCGCACGGATGCTCTGTGTTCGGAGCGTCTCCGGGCGGGGCCCGGCCCCGCACGTCACCTCGGTGGGGGTGGGCGCCGGTACAGTCGGGGCCGTGACAGCTCGATCCGTCGACACCACCGCCGACCCGACCTCCGCCATCGATCCGAGCCGTGCCACCGACCCGAGCCGCGCGACCGGCCCGGTCGAGGTCGGCACGTGGTCGGCCGCCCAGGCGGCGGGGAACTGGCAGGCCGTACCGGACGCCGCCGGCCACTACGGCCGTTTCGGCGGGCGGTTTGTCCCGGAGGCGCTGTTCGCGGCGCTCGACGAGCTCACCGCGGCCTACGAGGCCGCCCGGGTCGACCCCGCCTTCGTCGATGAGCTCGACCGCCTGTTGGCGAGCTACGCCGGGCGCCCGACGCCGCTGACCTCGGCCGACCGGCTCACGGAGCGGATCGGTGGCGCGCGCATCCTGCTCAAGCGCGAGGATCTCGCGCACACCGGCTCACACAAGATCAACAATGTTCTCGGGCAGTGCCTTCTCACCCGGCGGATGGGCAAGACCCGGGTGATCGCCGAGACCGGAGCCGGTCAGCACGGCGTGGCCACCGCCACCGCCTGCGCCCTGCTGGGGCTGGAGTGCGTCGTCTACATGGGCGAGGAGGACACTCGCCGGCAGGCGCTCAACGTCGCCCGGATGCGCCTGCTCGGTGCCGAGGTGGTTCCCGTCGCGTCGGGCAGCCGCACCCTGAAGGACGCCATCAACGAGGCCATGCGCGACTGGGTGGCCACCGTCGACTCGACCCACTACTGCATCGGGTCCGTGATGGGCCCGCACCCCTTCCCGATGATGGTCCGTGACTTCCAGCGGATCATCGGCGTGGAAGCACGTCAGCAGACGCTCGACCTGCTCGGCCGCCTACCCGACGCCGTCGTCGCCTGTGTCGGGGGGGGGTCGAACGCGATGGGCGTCTTCCACCGCTTCATCCCGGACACCGAGGTCGCCCTGATCGGCTGCGAGGCCGGCGGCGACGGAGTGGTGACGGGCCGCCACGCCGCGGCGATCGCCGGGGGCGCGCCCGGGGTCCTGCACGGCATGCGGACCTTCCTCCTCCAGGACGCGGACGGTCAGACCCAGGTCTCCCATTCCATCTCGGCCGGGCTCGACTACCCGGGCATCGGCCCTGAGCACGCCCTCCTGCACGAGACCGGCCGGGCCAGCTACCGGGTGGTCGACGACAGCGCCGCGATGGAGGCACTGGCGCTGGTCGCGCGGACGGAGGGCATCCTCGTCGCGATCGAGAGCGCACACGCATTCGCCGGCGCGTTCGAGGTGGCCCGTGAGCTCGGCCCGGATGCCGTCGTCCTGGTCAACTGCTCCGGCCGAGGAGACAAGGACGTCGACACGGCCGCCCGCTGGTTCGATCTGCTGGACACGGACGACACGGACGCCGAGTCCCGGGGCGAGGGCGCAACCCCGGCCACCGAACCGTCCGCCTGACGACAACGACGAGGAACGGACGCACGGTGCGGAGTCAAGTGGCGCACGACCAGTCGGCCCAGCAGGCACGGGCCCAGGAGCAGCCGGCAAACGACCAGCCGGCGCCGAGCCGGCTCGAGCCGTCCGGGCAGCGGCCCGCCCGACCCGGCGGGCCGAGCCCGCTCGACGAGGCCTTCGCGGCCGCGCGCAAGGACGGGCGGGCGGTGCTCGTCGGCTATCTCCCCGCCGGGTTCCCGACGGTGGACCGCGGCATCGCGGCGATGCGGGCGATGGTCGCGGCGGGCGTGGACGTCGTCGAGGTCGGCCTGCCCTACTCGGATCCGACGATGGACGGCCCGGTCATCCAGGACGCCGCGGACACCGCGCTGCGCGGCGGCGTGACCACCAGGGACGTGCTGCGCACGGTCGAGGCGGTCGCCGAGACCGGGGCCCCCACCCTGGTGATGACCTACTGGAACCCGGTGGAGCGGTACGGCATGGAGGCGTTCGCCGCCGACCTGGCCGCCGCCGGCGGGGCCGGGGCGATCACCCCCGACCTGCCGCCGGAGGAGGCCGGCCCGTGGCTCGCGGCCAGCGCCACCCACGGCCTCGACCCGGTCTTCCTGGTCGCGCCGAGCTCGACCACCGAACGGCTGCGCCTGGTGACGGCGCACAGCGGCGGCTTCGTCTACGCGGCGTCGACCATGGGCGTCACCGGTGCGCGCGCCGCCGTCGGTGTGAAGGCGGCCGGCCTGGTCGCCCGGGTCCGGGAGGTGACCGACCTGCCTGTGGCGGTTGGCCTCGGCGTCAGCACCGGTGCCCAGGCGTCCGAGGTGGCCGGCTTCGCCGACGGCGTCATCGTGGGCTCGGCGCTGGTCCGGGCCCTGGCGGCCGACGCGCGGGACGGTGCCTACGGCGTCGGTGCGATCGAGCGGCTGGCGGTCGAGCTCGCCGCCGGCGTGCGTTCGGCCACCGCCTGACCAGGCGGCCTCCGGTCGTCCCGCGCTCGCCGCGGTCCGCGGGCGCCGCCATCCGCAGGCGTTCGCCGCTGTCCGCCGCCATCCGGCGGTGTGGACGGGCGTGGGTCCGTCGGCGGTCGGCGGGCTGGCCTCGCTGCCGGCTGAGTACGGGGAGATAGCCTGACGCTCGTGGTGCTCGCTGCGATACCCAGTCCTTCTCGAGGGGTCGTGCATCTGGGACCAGTCCCGTTGCGCGCCTATGCGTTGATGATCGTCCTGGGGATCATCGTCGCTGTCGCCGTCACAGCCCGGCGGTTGCGGGCCCGGGGCGCGGATCCGGTGATCGCCAGCGAGGTGGCGTACTGGGCGGTCCCGTTCGGGATCGTCGGTGCGAGGATCTACCACGTCGTCAGCAGCCCCGAGGCCTACTTCGGTACGAACGGCGATCTGCTGGCCGTGTTCGAGGTGTGGAACGGCGGCCTGGCGATCTGGGGCGCCGTCTCCGGTGGCGCGCTCGGCGCCTGGATCGCCTGCCGTCGGATGCGCGTCTCGTTCGGCCTGTTCGCCGACGCGCTCGCGCCGGGCCTCGCCCTCGCGCAGGCGATCGGGCGCTGGGGTAACTGGTTCAACCAGGAGTTGTACGGCCGCGCGACGGACGTGCCCTGGGCGGTCCGCATCGACCCGGCCCACCAGATGATCCCGGGCGTGGCGACGTATCACCCGACGTTCCTCTACGAGTCGCTGTGGAACCTCGCGGTCGCCGGGGTGCTTCTGCTGGTCGACAGGCGTTGGCGGCTGGGCCGCGGCCGGCTGTTCTTCCTCTACGTGGCGCTTTACACCATCGGAAGGCTGTGGATCGAGGCCCTGCGGATCGACACCGCGGAGAAGGTCCTCGGGCTGCGGATCAACATCTGGGTCTCGATCGCGGTCTTCCTGCTGGCCCTGCTGGCGCTGGCGTTGGTCCGTCGCCCGATCGACCCGGATGTCGGCTGGACCAGCCCCGCCGCCACCGCCACCGCCACCGCCACCGGTGACGGTGACGGTGACGGCGAGACGGCAGCCACGGGTGCCGTCGCCCCGGTCGGTGCCTCCGTCGGCTCCGCCGCGGATTCCGGCGGTGTGGCCGCCGGCGGTAACACCGCGGCGGCTCCCGGCACGGGGCCAGCCGACGGCCAGGCCGCGCCCGGCGGACCAGCCGGGCCGAGTGGTGGTGCCAGCGGTGCCAGCAGTGCGGTCGGCGGTACCGGGACCGCCGGTGACCCGGTCACCGAGCCAGCCGCGCCCGGCCTGCCGGCGCCGTCCGGCCACGACCAGCGGTCGGGGTAGGCCGCCTCGCCCAGCGGCGGGGATCACCGGCGCGGTCGCCGGGCCCGCGACCGGGTTGACGTTTCGGGCGAACCCCCGCCCGACCAGGAGACCCCGTGTCCCCGGGACGTCGGCGTCCCCGGGGGACGTTCGCGGTCGCCGGACCCTGGAATCGGTCCGTTCCTCGGCCGGGCGGACCGGCGGCTGGACGAGATCCGTACACTGCGGACCGGGAGTGTGTCGTCACCCGGGCCGGCTGTCCGTCCGGGCCGGGTCGCCGGGCGACGCGTTCGGTGACAACGATGTTGCCTCGCTGTGACATTTTCTGTCATCGACGCCTTTTACCTGAACTTCGTTGATCGTCCAGGAAATCTGCCGTCATCTTGCTGTGACCTGGCGGACATTAGCGATCACGGCGGATCCGGCGCGCTCATGGCACACTCGGTAGAGGCGTGGAGCTGGCGACCAGCCCGTCATCTCGTCGCGCCGCCCTCCGGACAGCGTCGTCCGCTCCCATCGGCCCTTGAAGATGGACAGGACACCGCCGGATGCCGACTGCGCAAGGTCTCTACGACCCCACCTTCGAACACGACGCGTGCGGCGTCGGCTTCGTCGTCGATGTGCACGGCCGGCGCAGTCATGAGCTGGTCGATCAGGGTCTGACCGTGCTGCGCAATCTCGATCACCGGGGTGCGTCGGGCAGCGATCCCGACACCGGTGACGGCGCGGGCATCCTCGTCCAGGTCCCGGACGTCTTCTTCCGTGACGTCGTCGAGTTCGCGCTGCCCGCGCCCGGTCGGTACGCGGTGGGCACCGTGTTCCTGCCGCAGGTCGCCGGCGAGCGCGACGACGCCGTCCGGACCATCAGCCGGATCGTCCGCCAGGAGGGCCTGCGTGTCCTGGGGTGGCGGGAGGTGCCGACCGTCAGCCACATCGTCGGCCACGCCGCCCGTGAGGTCGAGCCGTGGATGCGGCAGGTCTTCCTCGCGCTGCCCGGCACGCCGACGCGGCCGCGCGTCGCGCCCGTCACGGCCGACGGCGCCGAGATCGCCGGCGCTGCCGGGGCCGCTGACGGCGTAGGCACGGCGGTCCTCGCCACCGATCCGTCCGCGCCCTCGACCGCGACCGGGCCCGACGGCTTCGACGCCATGGAGCTCGAGCGCAGCGCGTTCTGCGTGCGCAAGCGGGTGCGCCGGGAGACCGGCGTGTACATGCCCTCGCTGTCGTCGCGGACCATCGTCTACAAGGGCATGCTGACCACCCATCAGCTTTCCGCCTACTTCCCGGACCTCGACGACCCGCGGTTCGCCAGCGCCATCGCGCTGGTCCACAGCCGGTTCTCGACGAACACGTTCCCGAGCTGGCCGCTGGCCCACCCGTACCGGCTGATCGCCCACAACGGCGAGATCAACACGGTGCGCGGCAACCGCAACTGGATGCGGGCGCGGGAGGCGCTGCTCGCCAGCGACCTCATCCCCGGCGACCTGTCCCGGCTGTTCCCGATCTGCGCGGACGGCGCCAGCGACTCGGCCAGCTTCGACGAGGTGCTGGAGCTGCTGCACCTGGGCGGCCGGTCGCTGCCGCACGCGGTGCTGATGATGATCCCCGAGGCGTGGGAGAACCACGAGGAGATGGACGCGGCCCGCCGGGCCTTCTACCGCTTCCACTCCGCGCTCATGGAGCCCTGGGACGGGCCGGCGTCCATCGCGTTCACCGACGGCACGGTCATCGGCGCGGTGCTCGACCGCAACGGCCTGCGTCCGTCCCGGTACTGGGTGACCGACGACGGCCTGGTCGTGATGGCCTCCGAGGTCGGCGTGCTCGACATCCCGCCGCACCGGGTGGTGCGCAAGGGGCGCCTGCAGCCGGGCCGGATGTTCCTCGTCGACACCGCGCAGGGCCGGATCGTCAGCGACGACGAGATCAAGTCCGAGCTGGCCTCCGCCGCCCCGTACGAGGAGTGGCTGCACGCCGGGCTGATCTCCCTCGACGACCTGCCCGAGCGCGAGCACGTCCTGTACGGGCACTCGTCCGTCATGCGCCGCCAGCAGGTGTTCGGCTACTCCCAGGAGGAGCTGCGGATCATCATCGGCCCGATGGCCCGTACCGGGGCCGAGCCGATCGGGTCGATGGGCACCGACACCCCGGTCGCGGTGCTCTCCAGCCGGCCGCGGCTGCTGTTCGACTACTTCACCCAGCTGTTCGCGCAGGTCACGAACCCGCCGCTGGACGCCATCCGGGAGGAGCTGGTCACCAGCCTCGGGCGCACGCTGGGCCCGGAGGGGAACCTGCTCGCGCCGTCCCCTGCGTCGGCGCGCATGGTGCACCTGCCGTTCCCGGTGATCAGCAACACCCAGCTGGCGCGGATCATCGGCATCAACGACGACGGTGACATGCCCGGGTTCGCCTCGGTGACCGTGCGTGGTCTCTACGACGTCGCCGGCGGCGGGGCGGCGCTGGCCGCGCGGCTGGCGGAGATCTGTTCCGGCGTCAGCGAGGCGATCGCCGACGGTGCCCGCATTGTGGTCCTCTCGGACCGCGACTCCGATGAGCGCAAGGCGCCGATCCCGTCGCTGCTGCTGACGGCCGCCGTCCACCACCACCTGATCCGGGAGAAGACCCGGACGAAGGTCGGCCTGATCGTCGAGTGCGGCGACGCCCGGGAGGTCCACCACATCGCCCTGCTCACCGGGTACGGCGCGGCGGCGGTCAACCCGTACCTGGCGTTCGAGTCGATCGACGACCTCCTCGCCCGCGGCGAGCTCACCGGCATCGAGCGCGAGCAGGCCGAGAAGAACCTGATCAAGGGCCTCGGCAAGGGTCTGCTCAAGGTGATGTCCAAGATGGGCATCTCGACGGTGGCGAGCTACACCGGCGCCCAGGTCTTCGAGGCGATCGGGCTCGCCCAGGAGCTCGTCGACCAGTACTTCGTCGGCACCCCGAGCCGGCTGGACGGCGTCGGCATCGACGTCATCGCCGAGGAGGTCGCGGCCCGCCACCGGCGCGCCTACCCGGCCGTCCCGTCCGAGCTGGCGCACCGCACCCTCGAGGTCGGCGGCGAGTACCAGTGGCGGCGCGAGGGCGAGCTGCACCTGTTCAACCCGGAGACGGTCTTCCTGCTCCAGCACTCCACCCGCAGCCGTCAGTACGACCTGTTCCGTCAGTACACCGCGAAGGTCGACGGCCTCTCCCGGGAGAACGCGACGCTGCGCGGGCTGTTCGAGCTGCGTACCCGCGGGCGGGCGCCGATCCCGATCGACCAGGTCGAGCCGGTGTCGGAGATCGTGAAGCGGTTCGCGACCGGCGCCATGTCGTACGGCTCGATCAGCGCCGAGGCGCACGAGACGCTGGCGATCGCGATGAACCGCCTGGGTGGGAAGTCGAACACCGGTGAGGGCGGCGAGGACGCGCGCCGGTTCCTTCCCGACGAGAACGGCGACCTGCGTCGCTCGGCGGTCAAGCAGGTCGCGAGCGGCCGGTTCGGCGTGACCAGCGAGTACCTGGCGAACGCGGACGACATCCAGATCAAGATGGCGCAGGGCGCGAAGCCGGGGGAGGGCGGCCAGCTGCCCGGGCACAAGGTGTACCCGTGGATCGCGAAGACCCGGCACTCCACGCCGGGCGTGGGTCTGATCTCGCCGCCGCCGCACCACGACATCTACTCGATCGAGGACCTCGCCCAGCTCATCCACGACCTGAAGAACGCCAACCCGAAGGCCCGGGTGCACGTCAAGCTCGTCGCCGAGGTCGGCGTCGGGACGGTGGCCGCGGGAGTCTCCAAGGCGCACGCCGACGTCGTGCTCATCTCCGGCCACGACGGCGGCACCGGCGCCTCCCCGCTGACCTCGCTCAAGCACGCCGGCGCCCCCTGGGAGCTCGGGCTCGCCGAGACCCAGCAGACGCTGCTGCTCAACGGCCTGCGGGACCGGATCGTCGTCCAGGTCGACGGCCAGATGAAGACCGGGCGGGACGTCGTCGTCGGCGCGCTCCTCGGCGCCGAGGAGTTCGGTTTCGCCACGGCGCCGCTTGTCGTCGCGGGTTGCGTGATGATGCGCGTCTGCCACCTCGACACCTGCCCCGTCGGCGTGGCGACGCAGAACCCGGAGCTGCGCGCGCGTTTCACCGGCCGGCCGGAGTTCGTCGAGGCGTTCTTCACCTTCATCGCCGAGGAGGTCCGGGAGCACCTGGCCGCCCTCGGGCTGCGCAGCATCGCCGAGGCGGTGGGGCGGGTCGACCTGCTCGACGCCCGCGCCGCCATCGACCACTGGAAGGCCTCCGGGCTCGACATCACCCCGCTGCTGCACACCCCGGAGCGGCCGTTCGGCGGCTCGCTGCACTGCACCGCCAGCCAGGACCACGGGCTCGACAAGGCCCTGGACAACTCCCTGATCCAGCTCTGCGAGGGCGCGATCGAGGATGGCCGTCCGGTCTGGCTTGAAATGCCGATCCGCAACGTCAACCGGACGGTCGGGACCATGCTCGGCTACGAGGTGACGAAGCGGTACGGGGCCGCCGGCCTGCCCGACGACACGATCTCGCTGCGGTTCACCGGCTCCGCGGGGCAGAGCTTCGGGGCGTTCGTGCCGCGCGGGATGACCCTCACCCTCGAGGGCGACGTCAACGACTACACCGGCAAGGGGCTGTCCGGCGGGCGGATCATCGTCTTCCCGCCGAAGGAGTCGCCGCTGCGCGCCGAGGAGAACACCGTCGCGGGCAACGTGCTGCTCTACGGCGCGACCGCCGGCGAGGCGTTCTTCCGCGGCATCGTCGGCGAGCGGTTCTGCGTGCGCAACTCCGGAGCCACCGCGGTCGTCGAGGGGGTCGGCGACCACGGCTGCGAGTACATGACCGGCGGTACGGTGGTGGTTCTCGGGCCGATCGGGCGCAACTTCGCGGCCGGCATGAGCGGCGGCGTGGCCTACCTGTACAAGCCGGTCATCCAGCGCATCAACACCGAGATGGTGGACGTCGATCCGCTCGACGACGACGACCGGTCCGCGCTGCGCGGCATCGTCGAGAAGCACTACCGGGAAACCGGTTCGGCCATCGCGTCCCGGTTGATCGCCAACTGGGCCGGCGCCCAGGAGGACTTCGTCAAGGTCATGCCGAAGGACTACAAGCGGGTACTGGCGGCGATGCGGAGCGCCGAGGAGCAGGGCCTGTCGGTGGAGGATGCGATCATGGCCGCCGCGCGCGTCTGACCGGCGCGGCAGCCCACCTCGCGGCGATCCTTCGCGCGAGCGCGGTTTTCGGAGGACGATTCTCCGCACCGCTGCAGATCGACCGCCAGCCCGTACGACGCGCCAGACCGAATGACGCGCCAGACCGAATGACGCGCCAGACCGAATGACGCGCCAGACCGAATGACGCGCCAGCCCGACCGGACGTCGACCGAGCGGGCGTCGACTGACCCAACGACCGACCGAACGAACGTCGACCGACATCACGGCCGGGAACGCGATGCCGGCGTCCCCGAACCATCAGCGGGGCACGCGGGGCGGACACGTCACAGCGGCCTCATGGAACCGACAGGAGCGGCATGGCTGACCCGACCGGCTTTCTCAAGCACCGCCGGGAGCTGCCCACGCGCCGACCGGTGGACGTGCGCATCACCGACTGGCGCGAGGTGTACGAGTCGTTCCCGGAGCCGGCGCTGCGTGACCAGGCGGGCCGGTGCATGGACTGCGGCATCCCGTTCTGCCACGAGGGCTGCCCGCTCGGGAACATCATTCCCGAGTGGAACGACCTCGCCCGCCGCTCGGACTGGTCCGAGGCGATCGAACGGCTGCACGCGACGAACAACTTCCCGGAGTTCACCGGGCGGCTGTGCCCCGCGCCGTGCGAGGCGGCCTGCGTGCTGGGCATCGGGGACGACCCGGTGACCATCAAGCAGATCGAGGTCACCATCATCGACCGTGCCATCTCGGACGGGTCGGTCGTGCCGGTGCCGCCGTCGGTGCGCACGGGCCGCCGCGTCGCGGTCGTCGGCTCGGGCCCGGCCGGCCTCGCCGCCGCCCAGCAGCTCACCCGGGCCGGCCACGAGGTGGTCGTCTACGAGCGGGCCGACCGCGCCGGCGGCCTGCTCCGCTACGGCATCCCCGAGTTCAAGATGGAGAAGCGGGTCCTCGACAACCGTCTGGCCCAGATGGAGGCCGAGGGGACGTCGTTCGTCACCTCGTGCAACGTGGGCGTCGACATCACCGCCGACGAGCTGCGCTCGTCCTACGACGCGGTCGTCCTGGCCGGCGGGTCGACGGTGGGGCGTGACCTTCCCGTCCCCGGGCGGGAGCTGCGGGGCATCCACCTGGCCATGGAGTTCCTGGTCCCGGCGAACCGGGTGCAGCAGGGGGACCTGGCCGAGACGACGATCTCCGCTGCCGGCAAGCGGGTCGTGATCATCGGCGGTGGCGACACCGGGGCGGACTGCCTGGGCACCTCGCACCGGCAGGGCGCCCTGTCCGTCCACCAGCTCGAGATCATGCCGCGGCCGCCCGCCTCCCGGCCGCCGGCGAACCCGTGGCCGTCCTTCCCGATCGTCTACCGGGTGTCCAGTGCGCACGAGGAGGGCGGCGAGCGGGTCTTCGCCGTCTCCACCGAGCGCTTCGTCGGCGATGACGAGGGCAACGTGCGGGCCCTGCTCATGCACGAGGTCCAGATGGTCGACGGGCGCTTCCAGAAGATCGAGGGCAGCGAGACCGAGCTGCCGTGCGACCTGGTGCTGCTGGCGATGGGCTTCGTCGGCCCGGAGCGCCCCGGCCTGCTCGAGCAGCTCGGCGTCGACCTGGACGCCCGCGGCAACGTCGCCCGCGATCTTGGTTGGTCGACGTCGGTGCCCGGCGTGTTCGTGGCCGGTGACATGGGCCGTGGCCAGTCCCTGATCGTCTGGGCCATCGCGGAGGGGCGCTCGGCGGCCGCCGCCGTCGACCGGCACCTGATGGGGACGACCGACCTGCCGGCTCCGATCCTGCCGACCCGCCGGCCCTGACCCCGAGCCCCGGGCGGGCGGACCCCCCGGCGGGGGGCGCTGGGGGGGGGCCCGGGGCCGGGGGGGGCCCTGGGCC